>DASZYD010000025.1:0-26595 GCA_035545555.1 Saccharimonadales bacterium (SeqCode)
CCGGAGCGGACCATCACCAGGTCGCCCTTTTTCAGGCGGATCTTAAATCGTTTCTGCGCTTCCATACTAGAGTACCTCCGGGGCAAGGCTAATGATCTTGACAAACCCCAAATCACGCAGTTCGCGCGGGACCGGCCCGAAGATGCGGGTGGCGCGCGGCTGCTTTTCGTCGTCGATCAGCACGGCAGCATTGTCGGAGAATTTGATGGTCGAGCCGTCCGGACGGCGGATCTGCTCACGGGTGCGCACGACCACGGCCTTGACGACCGACTTCCTCTTGACGTTTCCGCTCGGGTTGGCGTCTTTCACGCTGGCGACGATGATATCACCGACACGGGCGTAGCGACGACGGGTGCCGCCGAGTACGCGGATACACAGAAGCTCCTTCGCGCCGCTGTTATCGGCCACGTTCAGGCGGCTTTCTTGCTGAATCATTACATTATCTCCTTGTCGGCCTCGGTGAGCTCGGCTCGCTCAAGTACGCGCTCCAGCAGGAAATGCTTGCGCTTGCTGATCGGCCGGGTCTCGGCAATTGCCACCTTATCGCCGACGTTGGCTTCATTCTTCTCGTCGTGAGCCATGTACTTGCGGCTTTCGGTGTACTGTTTGCGGTAGATAGGGTGCGTCTTGCGGCTGCGCACGGTTACCACGATGGTCTTGTCGGCTGCGCTCGAGGAGACGGTTCCGATGATTGTTCGTGCCATATTACTTTGCCTCCTTTGTGAGTTGCTCGCCCAGCACGGTGAGCATGCGCGCCAGATCCTTGCGCTTGCTGCGGATGAGCCGGATGTTGTCCAGTTCGCCCATGTGCAGGCGGCGCTTCAGATCTGCGATCTCGCCGCGGAGCTTGGTGCTCTCGGTAGCCAGATCGGCCGTGGATAGTTTGCGGATATCTGCAACTTTCATGGCGTTATGCCTCCTCACGCGTGATAAACCGCGTCTTTACCGGCAATTTGTGGCTGGCCAGGCGCATGGCCTCGCGGGCCGTGGCCTCATCCACACTCTGCATTTCGAACAGAACGGTGCCGGGGCGCACCTTCGCCACGAAGAATTCTGGTGAACCCTTGCCGCTGCCCATCTTTACATCGAGCGGCTTGCGGGTTACGGGCGTATGCGGGAAAATGCGGATCCAGATTTTGCCGCCGCGTTTGATGTAGCGGGTCATGGCCTGGCGGGCGGCCTCAATTTGCCGTGAGGTAATGCGCTCATGGCCCTGCGCCTGCAGCGCGAACTCGCCGAAGGCAATCCGGTTGCCGCTGGTGGCGACGCCGCGGATCTTGCCCTTGCGGACTTTTCTAAATTTCGTACGAGCTGGCATCAACATGGCTAGAGTACCTCACCTTTGTAGATCCACACTTTGACGCCGATCAGGCCGGCGGCCGTGTGTGCGTCAACGTGCGCGTAATCGATGTCGGCGCGCAGTGTATGTAGCGGCACCGAACCGAGCACTTCTTTTTCGCGGCGGGACATCTCGGCGCCGTTCAATCGGCCTGACACCTGGATGCGGACGCCCTTGGCGCCGGCGCGCATGGTGCTGGCCGCTGTCGATTTAACGGCGCGGCGAAAGCTGATGCGGCGCTCCAACTGGTGCGCGATGTTCTCGGCAACCAGTTTGGCATACAGCTCAGGTTTCTTGATCTCTTCGATATTGACGCGGACCGGGATGCCGTAGACTTTCTCGATAGCCTGCTTGAGTTCGGTTGCGCCGCTGCCGCCCCGGCCGATTACTACGCCCGCCTTCGCGGTTGTAATCGTGACGGTCACCAGGTTTGGCGTGCGGGCGATGTCAACGCGGTTGACGGCGCCGCGGGAGCCGACCTTGTCTTGGATAAGCTTGCGGACCGCCAGGTCCTGGCCCAAGAATTTGGCGTAATCACGCCGGTCTACAAACCATTTGCTGCGCCAGTCTTTGTTGACCTGCAGGCGCATGGAAATCGGATTTACTTTCTGGCCCATTACTTGGTCTCCTTTGCGGCAGGTTCTGCCTTGGCCGGCTTCTTCACTTGGCGGGCCTCACCATCGACAACGACGCGAATGTGCGACGTCTTGCGCTGGAACGGCAGGGCGCGGCCATGGGCGGCCGGGTTGTAGCGCTTGAGGCGCGGGCCGGCAGTCACGCTGATCTCAACGATCCGCAGGGTATCCGGCTTGAGGTTATGATTATGGTCGGCATTGGCGCGGGCGCTCATGATGACTTTCTTGACTGCTACGGCACTACGACGCGGCGCGTGCTCTAAGATGGTGACAGCGTCGGCAACGGTACGGCCACGCACCAGGCCGGCCACAACGCCGACCTTACGCGGGCTCATGCGGACGCCTTTCGCGATAGCGATGACACTCATGAGCTGGCTCCTTGTGCCTTGGCGAGCTTGCCGCCGTGGCCGCGGAACTTGCGCGTCGGCGCAAATTCACCCAACTTGTGGCCTACCATGTTTTCGGTGACGAACACCGGCACATGTACCCGGCCGTTGTGCACGGCGATGGTGCGGCCGACAAACTCCGGGCTGATGGTGCTGGCGCGTGCCCAGGTCTTAATGATGGTACGGTCCTGCGGGCCGAGTGCCGCGACTTTGCGTGCCAGCTTGAAGTCGACGTACGGTCCTTTCTTCAATGATCGACTCATGGTTTACCTCTTATTTCCTCTTGGCCGCATGGCGACTTCTTAAAATAAACCGATCGGTACTCTTGCGGTGCCGGGTCTTGTAGCCGAGCGTCAGCTGGCCCCAAGGCGTACGCGGTGCCTTCTTGATACCGTGCTTACCACCGTCACCACCACCGTGTGGGTGATCGACTGCGTTCATGTGCGAGCCGCGGACCGTCGGGCGAATGCCCATGTGGCGTTTGCGGCCGGCCTTGCCGAGCTTGACGTTCTGATGCTGCTCGTTGCCGACAACACCAAGGCTGGCAGTACATGTCAGATTGAACAGACGGACCTCGCCGCTGGGCATACGCACTTGGGCGTAGTCGCCTTCTTTAGCCATCAGCTGGGCACTGGCACCGGCGCTGCGGACGGCTTGTGCGCCGCGGCCGGGCTGCAGTTCGATGGCATGGATCGAGCTGCCCACCGGGATGTTAGCCAGCGGCAGCCGGTTGCCGGCTTCCACGGCGGCATCTTCGCCGCTGCGAATAGTCTGGCCGACCTTCATGCCGTTCGTTGCCAGAATGTAGTGATAGGCGCCTTTGTCATCTTTAATGCGGGCCAGGCGGGCGCTGCGGTTCGGGTCATATTCGATCTGCTCGACGGTCGCAGTCAGGCCGGCCGGCATGCGGAAGTCCACCTTGCGGTAGAACTGGCGGGCACCGCCACCCTGGTGCCGCGTGGTAATGCGACCCTGGTTGTTGCGGCCGTTGCCGCGGCGCTTGGCCATCAGCAGCGAGCGCACCGGTTTCTTGGTCGTCACCTCGTCGAAGTTCTGGGTGGTCATGCCGCGCAGGCCTGGCGTCATTGGGTTGTATGCTTTAATAGCCATTATTTATCACCTTGCTTTCTGAAGATACGTAGGCCCTTGCCGCTGGCCTTAGGGGCTGGCGTTTCTTTCTTCGGAGCCGCCCGCTTGGTCTGTTTGGCGATCGCTTTGTCGGCATCGGCCTGCGCCTTTTGCTCTTTCTCTTCGGCCTCTTCTACGGCGGCGAAGATCGGCAGGCTCTGGCCTTCGGCCAGCTTGACGTACGCCTTAGCGATGTCGCTGCGGACGCCCTCACCGGCGCGGCGTTTGCCGTTCAGCGAGATAGTACTCTTCACCTTGCCTTTGACGTTGGCAATATTTACCTTCGTCACTTTAACAGAGAATTGCGCTGCCACCGCACGTGCCACGGCATGTTTGTTGGCATCCGCCGGTACGTCAAAGACGTAGACGCGCTGGGTCTGGGCGAGCGCATAGGTTTGCTCGCTCAGGCGCGGCCTCAGCATGAGTGTCTTTTCCATTACTTCTTCTCCTCACTGTGGAGCCACGCGGTTGTCGTCTGCAGAGCCTCGGCTGTAAAGATGATGTGATCGGCGTTCAGCACGTCAAACACGTTGACGTAGGCAGCCTGCACCAGCTTGACGTCGGCCAGGTTGCGGCTGGCGCGCAGCAGCTCGTCGGTCTTGTGCTCGACGACCAACAGTATCCGGCCAGTAGTGCTCATCTTAGCCAGCAGACTGCGTAGTGCAGCCGTCTTGGCGTCCTTCGGCTCCAGCGCCTCAATAACACTGATCTTGTTGTCCTGGGCAGCCAGGCTGAGTGCCTGGCGGATAGCCTGACGCTTAGCACTGAGGCTCAGCTTCTGGCTATAGTTTTCCATGCCGGTCGGTCCATGGACGATACCGCCATGACGCCACTGTGGTGCGCGGATAGAGCCGATGCGGGCGCGGCCTGTACCTTTTTGCCGCCACGGCTTACGGCCACCACCGCTCACTTCGGCGCGGGTCTTGGTAACAGCCAGGTTCTGACGGCCGTTGGCCAGGTAGGCCGTGTAGGCTTGCTGCAGCAACGCGTGGTTCTTCGGGCTCACCCCGAAAACGCTTGCATCGAGCTTGGCGGCCGCGGTCGCCTTGGCACCAGTCTTGGTATACGTTGGCGTGGCCATTATTTTGCCTCCTTGATAATCACGATGCCCTGGCGGGGGCCAGGGACAGCGCCGGCAACCCCAATGATATTGTGCTCGGCATCAACCAAAGCAATCTTCAGGTTGCGGGTCGTGACTTGCTCATCACCCATCTGGCCGGCCATGCGTTTGCCCTTGAAGATCTTCTGCGGGTACATAGAGCCGATGGAACCGACACGGCGGTAGCTGCGGCCACCATGCGTTTTGCGGCCGCGCTGGAAGTTGTGCCGCTTGATGGTGCCGGCCCAGCCCTTACCTTTGCTGGTGCCGGTCACATCGACCAGATCACCAATTGAAAAGACCTCGAGGTTTATTTTTTCGCCAACCTTGAGGTCTTCAGTAATCTCGGGTACCCGGAACTCGCGAATAATCTTCGGGAGCATGCCGGCGGCCTTAAAATGAGCAACTTGCGCCTTGTTGACGCTACGCTCTTTGGCCGGCTCAAAGCCGACCTGGACGGCTGTATAACCGTCGGTCTCCTGGGTCTTGACTTGCGTCACGACGTTCGGACTAGCGGAAAGCAAGGTAACAGCCTGCACGGTACCATCTTCAGCGATGGTGCTGGTCATGCCAACCTTTCGGGTAATCAACGCTTTCATAGTTTCCTTACCGTATTACTGTTGATAATCTCAGTACAAAAAACGCCTGGTAACGGATGGTTTCCACCTCTGTTGAGGGCGGACCTATCAAGCGACACCAAGTCACCGCGTTTATGACTTGCCTAAGGATATCACACCAGGATTACTCCTGTCAATGTGTTGCGTATAATACTACGAGATCCGCCAATCTAGAAGGTCACTAACAGGCCGACTTGCGACCAGAAGCCGACGAGCATTGCCACCAGCAACACCGCGAACTCCACCTTGCGGTCAATCTTGAAGTGGTCATGCGCCGCGAAGATCAGGCCGATGACAAGCCCGATAGGGACAGGTATAAACACATCTTTGCCGCCGCTTTGGAATCGCAACCAGAGGCTGCCGATGATCACATACAACACGAGCTTGAGCACATACACGCTGTCGAGCTCTTGCGTAGGCGCGGCTTTGGCCCGCGTCGCACGCATACTTTTTTGTTTTGTCATGCTACCGCTAGTGTATCAGGTTGCGCAAGTCTATGCCAAACGAAAAGGACGCCCCGCAGGACGCCCTTTCTCGGACAGGCCGGTACTACATCTTGATTTCGACGTCACAACCGGCCGGCAGGCTCAGGTTCATGAGACTGTCGATGGTCTTAGGCGTCGGGTCGAGAACGTCGATGAGGCGCTTATGCGTGCGCATCTCAAACTGCTCACGGCCTTTCTTGAAAACGTGCGGGCTCTTCACTACGGTGAAGGTACTGCGGTGCGTCGGCAGCGGGATTGGCCCGGCCAAGGTGGCACCAGTACGCAGAGCGGTATCTACGATCTGCTTGGCGGCCTGGTCGATCACGCGGTGGTCATAGGCCTTCAGACGGATGCGGATCCGCTGCTTTTGGTCTGTTTTGGCATCTGGCATAAGAACTCCTTCTGTGCAATGCCGTAACCTTGGTCGTGAGTGGCTACCGCCAAGTTCTCGGCATAATTACTATTTCGCAACAATTATACAATACCTGCGCGAGGAAGCAAAGTACTGATTCTCAGTACTCTAATTGGATACCGGTGGCATCGGCAACTTGCTTGATCTAACGCTCCAGTCGATCGACCTTGTGTGCAAGGAAGATCATTTCCTGGTGGTAGTCGCGGAGCTGGCCACCTAGCTCAGCAATAGCGCCACGCATATCGGCATGGTCACGATCATTCTTGTCAAAACGCTTCTCCAGGTCGTCAAAGCGCTTCTCCATGTATTTGAACAGTTTTGTGAACTCGTCCTGGCTCATATACCCAGCGTAGCATGAAAACAGGACATCCACTAGGGAGTTCGATATGCCTAAGTTGCATGACTAAGCGGCCGGCGAACGGGGCGCGAATACGGGTAGTCGGTACGCGGCTCATACGACTCGGGGTCGAACCTGCCGGCGAGGATCTGCCGAACCATGTCTGCCCGGCGCTGCACATAGACCGATACGGCCTCTTGCTTGTACTTTGCCACAAACGAAGTGAGCTCGGCTCGATCTTCGGAGGAGATGTCTGGGCGACACAGCATTTGCTCTGCCCGGTAGATACTACGGTGCAGATTGGCAACCGACATGATCATGCTTATCTCATCGAGGATCTGAGCGCAAGGTGGTTTCTCGCCCGTTTTGAGACCATCGCCGATCAGAAAGTTTACCGTCTCCATACATGCAACCATGCGAAGGAACAATGCCCGATAGAGTAAGTCGATGGTTGCCTGCCGGGCCGCATCTTTGTCTGCGCCTAAAAAGTACGTCGCGGAGAAATTCTCCAGGAAACACGCAAGCGCCGCAGGCCCTCTGGGGCCGATATCGTCACCGAGCAGCTTCGTAAGTTCTGCCTCTGGGGGCAGCCTGGATATATTATCCAGATCTATAACGCTCATGACTTCGAGCGCATCAGCGTCAGAAACAATTATATTTTTAGGGTGCAGGTCTCCATGGCACATCACGAGGTCGCGACGGTGGTGTTGCGAGGCAACCGCTAAAGACCCCATGGTACGGAACGAGGGTAGCTCATCACTATACAGGACACCTGTAGCACTATAGTTCAGTAATACGGTCGCAAGATGCTCCCTCCAAAGTTCTTGCGCCGTCTCGTCTGACGTGCCGGCCTCTACAAAAAGGGATATAAACGAGGCCGGTACCATCATATCCGTTGCCTCACGGTACACATTGCCACAGCCGGCGCAGCCAGGCATACCGCGCATGCGCCGGGCAATGTCACCAATGACCCTGTATGCCGCACCGAGTTGATCAGGACGGACGGCCAGCCGCTGGTCGAGTGTACCGGCCTCCCCACGCTTTCCTTGGTAGCAGACATAGCCGCTCGGCCTGGCCGACCTTTGCTCAATCAGGTCCGGCGTAGGAATACCCGATGCGGCCATAGCAGGTACAAACCGGCCATGTTTTGCGGGGCTGTCAAAGTACTCACCCGGCGGGTACATTTTCACCCAATATGTGCCCGCCTCCTGGTCGGTATATTCTGCCACGATCCGGCTTGTATGGAGGCTATGTGCAGTAATCGGCAGTGGTGACTCGATGCCGGCATGCTGCAGGATATCCAGGCCCGTTGCCAGCCAGAAGGCAGCCCTTGGCTGCGAGTATTCGCTGTCGGCTGGGGCGATCATGCCGAGTTCGCGAACCGGCTGTCCTAAACCAGACGGTTGTTCTGCGCTCATCCCTTTATGTGTATGCGAAGATACAAAAGAGCGCCCCCATGCTAGAGGGCGCTCTTTGACCGTACCGTGTTCGCGGCTATTTCTCGATTTTGGTTACCACGCCGGCACCGACCGTGCGGCCACCTTCGCGGATAGCAAAGCGCAGACCCTGCTCCATGGCGATCGGGGCGAGGAGTTTGACCTTGAAGGTAACCGTGTCGCCCGGCATGACCATCTCTTTGTCGGCCGGCAGCTCGACTTCGCCGGTTACATCCGTGGTGCGGAAATAGAACTGCGGCTTGTAGCCTTTGAAGAACGGGGTATGGCGGCCGCCTTCTTCCTTGGTCAGAATGTAAACTTCGGCGTCAAAATCGGTGTGTGGGGTGATGGTACCCGGCTTGGCCAGCACCTGGCCGCGCTCGATATCGTCGCGCTCAATGCCGCGCAGCAACAGGCCGGCATTATCGCCAGCTTGACCCTGGTCGAGCGTCTTCTTGAACGCCTCGATACCGGTGACGACTGATTTCTTGGTCGGGCGGATACCGACGATTTCGACTTCGTCGTTCAGTTTGATGACACCCTGCTCGATGCGGCCGGTAGCAACCGTGCCGCGGCCCTTGATCGAGAAGACGTCCTCGATCGGCATCAGGAACGGTTTGTCGAGATCGCGCTTCGGCTCTGGGATATAGTCATCCATCGCCTTGACCAGCTCCATAACGGCATCTTCAGCGTCTTTGTCGCCAGCGATTGCCTTGGTGGCTGAACCGCGGATGATCGGGCAGTCGCGGTCAAAGCCGTTCTTGGCAAGCAGATCGCGGACTTCCTCTTCGACGAGGTCGACCAGTTCCGGGTCGGCCAGGTCCATCTTGTTGAGGAAAACGAGGATCTTCGGTACACCAACCTGACGGGCCAGCAGCACATGCTCGCGAGTTTGCGGCATTGGGCCGTCGGCAGCAGACACGACCAGAATAGCACCGTCGATCTGGGCGGCACCGGTGATCATGTTTTTGACGTAGTCGGCATGACCCGGCATATCGACGTGCGCGTAGTGGCGCTTCTCACTCTCGTACTCCTGGTGCGAGGTGGCAATGGTGATGCCGCGCGCTTTCTCTTCCGGCGCGTTGTCAATCTGGTCGTAGGCGACCGGCTTATTGACGGCGGTCGGCATGCGCTTGGCAAGCACCATAGTGATTGCTGCGGTCAGTGAGGTCTTGCCGTGGTCGACGTGACCCATGGTACCGACGTTGACGTGTGGTTTGCTACGGTCAAAGTTTGCCATAGTTGGTGGTGTCTCCTTCTTGGGATTGTTAGTAAAGCGTCGCGTGAGGAGAACCTCACACAAGTGACAGGGGTTAGTGTACCGGAAATCGGCGCCGGTGTAAAGCCTCTGGAAGGCGTAGCCTACTTGCTGTTCTTGGCAATGATGGCCTGCGCCACGTTGCCCGGCACATCAGCGTAGTGCGCGAGCTCCATGCTTGAGCTGGCACGGCCTTGCGTCATGCTGCGCAGATTGGTGGTGTAGCCGAACATTTCGCCGAGCGGCACGAAGGCGGTAATCTCCTTGATGCCCGGCTGGAGGTCTTCCATGCTTTCGATACGGCCGCGCTTGCTGTTCAGATCGCCGATAACGTCGCCCATAAACTGTTCGGGTGTGACGACGACCACTTTCATGACCGGCTCCAGCAGTACCGGCGCAGCCCGTTTGACTCCCTCCTGGAGCGCCATCGAGCCAGCAATCTTAAAGGCCATTTCGGATGAGTCGACCTCGTGGTAGGAGCCGTCGTAGAGCTCGACCCGAATATCGACCACCGGGAAGCCGGCGAGCACGCCGTTGGCCATGGCCTCTTTGATGCCTTCTTCGACCGGCTTGATATATTCGCCCGGGACGACGCCGCCCTTGATGGCGTTGACAAATTCAAAGCCCTTGCCCGCCTCATTCTGGAACAGACGCAGCCAGACATCACCGTACTGACCGCGGCCGCCGGTTTGGCGGATGTACTTGCCCTGCACCTCGACACCGTCCTTGCGGATGGTCTCGCGGTAGGCGACCTGCGGCTGGCCGACATTGGCCTCTACATTGAACTCGCGCTTCATGCGGTCAACCAGGATCTCAAGATGCAGCTCGCCCATGCCGGAGATAATCGTCTGCCCGGTTTCGTGATCAACATGCACACGGAAGGTCGGATCTTCTTCGGCCAAACGCTGTAAGGCGAGGCTCATCTTCTCCTGGTCGCTCTTCGTCTTCGGCTCAATCGCGATTGACACCGGCGGCTCCGGAAAGGTAATGCTCTCGAGGACGATCGGGTTGCCCGGGTCGCACAATGTGTTGCCGGTGGTCGTGCCCTTCAGGCCGACAATGGCGGCGATATCACCGGCGCCCACGACGGTAACGTCCTCGCGCTTGTTAGCTTGCAGGCGCACCACGCGGCCGACGCGCTCTTTTTCGCCGGTGGAACTGTTCAGAATGTAGCTGCCGGCTTCCAGTTTGCCTGAGTAGACGCGGAAGTAGGCTAGCTTGCCGACAAACGGGTCGGTCGTGATCTTAAAGGCCAACGCCGTAAACGGCTGTGCTTCGTTCGGCTGGCGCTCGATTTCGTCGCCGGTCTTGGGATGGGTGCCCCAGGTCGAGCCGCGGTCTTCCGGGCTGGGCAGGTAGTCGGTAACCATGTCGAGTACTTTTTCGACGATCACGCCACGGCCGTCACCGCCGGTGACGGCAAAGAAATTGCCGGACAGTACGGCAGTACGGATGGCCTGACGAATTTCATCCTCGCTGAGACCTTCCTCGCCCACCTCAAAGTATTTCTCAAGCAGCTTTTCGTCTTCGGCGACGGCATTCTCGACCAGCAGGCTGCGGTATTTCTTGGCCTCGTCAAGCATGTCGGCCGGGATTTCGCCTTCGATCAGCTCGTGGTCGGCGAACTCCTTGTAGGTATAGGCCTTCATGCTAACCAGGTCGATAACGCCGTTAATGCTTTGCTCGAAGCCAATCGGCAGATGGACCGGGAACGCCCGCTTGCTCAGGCGGTTATGGATCGATTCAAGCGACTTGTAGAAGTCGCCGCCGGTCTGATTGATCTTATTGATGAAGCAGATGCGCGGCACGCCGTACTTGGTAGCCTGGCGCCAGACGGTCTCGGATTGCGATTCCACACCCATTTTGCCGTCAAAAACGACGACTGCGCCGTCGAGCACGCGCAGCGACCGTTCCACCTCGACGGTAAAGTCGATGTGGCCCGGCGTATCGATAATGTTGATCTGGTGGCCCTTCCAGTAGCACGTCACGGCGGCAGACACGATGGTAATGCCGCGTTCGCGTTCCTGCTCCATCCAGTCGGTGGTCGTCTCGCCCTCGTGCACGGCGCCGATCTTGTGCTTCAGGCCAGTGCGGTATAGGATGCCTTCGGTCGTGGTAGTCTTGCCGGCATCGATATGTGCGATGATACCGATGTTACGAATCTTTGCTAGTGGGTATTTCTTTTCTGCCATAATGTATTGGTCCTTAGCGGTTAGCCTTTCATCCGTTAGGTATGTCTTTGCTATTAGCTAACCGCTAACAGCTGGGGCTGTCTAGCCCCGGGCAAAGTGGGCGAAGGCGCGGTTGGCCTCGGCCATGCGATGCGTATCTTCGCGCTTCTTTACGGCTGCGCCCTGGTTGTTGTAGGCATCCACTAGCTCAAGCGCGATGCGCTGGCTCATCGGCATACCTTTGCGGGCACGGGCGGCAGCAACGAACCACATCGTGGTGAGGTGATTCTGGCGCTGGCCTTTGACCTCAAACGGAATCTGGTAGTTGGCGCCACCGACACGGCGGGAGCGGGTCTCCAGATGCGGCTGGATGTTCTTGAATGCCTGCTCAAAGACTTCGAGCGGATTCTTGACCTTCAGTTTGTCAGCAGCCTGCTGCATGCCAGTGTAGACCAGCTGCTCAGCCAGCTGCTTCTTGCCATTGAGCATGACGCGGTTGATCAGGCGTTGCACTTGAATGGAGCTGTACAAGCGGTCCGGCTGAATGTCGCGAACGAGCGCTTTGGTCTTATGCCGTGGCATGACTACTTGCCCTCCTTCTTGGTGCCGTAGAGGCTGCGGCCCTGCTTGCGGTTTTGGACGCCCTGGAGGTCAAGGGCGCCACGGACAATGTGGTAGCGTACGCCCGGCAGATCCGGCACGCGCCCGCCACGGACTAGGACCACGGCATGTTCCTGCAGGTTATGGCCTTCGCCGCCGATGTAGGCCCAGACTTCCTGGCCGTTGCTCAGGCGGACACGGGCGACCTTGCGGAGGGCCGAGTTCGGCTTCTTCGGGGTCTTGGTCGTGACCTTGATGCACACGCCGCGCTTGAGCGGAGCTTGTTTGGCGAAGCTCTTATTCTTGAGGTTGTTCACGGTGCGCAAAAGCGCCGGCGACTTGCTCTTAGCAGTCACCTTGCTCCGCGACCGGCGGACGAGTTGATTAATTGTTGGCATGGAACTCCTTCATATCTTGTACTCTGCTGCGGCGGGAGGGCGTCGGCTCGTGCCAACTCGCCTCGCCCTTGTTCCCCGGCTCGGAGTACTTACCTTGATAGTTCGCTACCTATAGTAGCAGTTTTTACCTCTCTTGACAACTGCGCCGGACGATTACGCGGCAACTTCCGTAGCCAATTCGTCTGCCTCGGCCTCAGTGTGTTTGAAGCCGGTACCGACCGGAATCTTGCGGCCGATGATGACGTTCTCTTTCAGGCCATACAGGCGATCCACCTTACCAGAGGTGGCGGCACCGATAAGCACGCGGGTAGTGTCCTGGAAGGACGCGGCGCTCAGGAACGAGTCGGTGCTGAGGGACGCCTTGGTGATGCCGAGCAGCAGTTGATTGACGACTGCCGGTTTCTTACCGTCGGCGACCAACGCTTCGTTAGCCTCGGCGACTGCTTGCTTGCTGACCACATCGCCGGTGACGAACTCGCTGTCGCCGGCATCCTCAATCTGAACGCGGCCGAACATCTGACGCACCACGATTTCGAGGTGCTTGTCGGCAATATTCTGGCCCTGGGTGGCGAAGATCTTGAGCAGCTCGGTCATGATGTAGCGCTGGGTGGCTTCGACACCCTGCAGGCGCATCAAGTCCTGCAGGTTGATGGAACCGCCGGTAAGCCGTTGGCCGGCTTCGACCGTAGCGCCATCCGTGACAAGCAGCTGCTTGTAGCCCGGAATCTCATAGCGCACTGCGCTCGTGGACGTCGGGGTGATGATGAGCTTGGTACCCGTCACTTCAACCTTACCGGCGATCGGCGCGATGATCGGCTCTGAGCCGTCTTCCAGTGCTGCCAGGACGTCGCCGATGGCAACGCTCGAGCCGCCGGTGACATGCGCTTTGCGCTCACCGATATGGAAGGTTACGTTCGCTTTGTCGTTCGCGGCGATCTGGACTACATAGTAGTCGCCCTCTTCCCAAGTGGTTACCGTACCGGCAATCTCTGCCAGGTACGCCTGGCCCTTCGGGCTGCGGGCCTCGAACAACTCCTCAATACGGGTCAAACCCTGAGCTGCATCGTCGGCCAAAACGGCACCGCCGCGGTGCTTACTGTCCAAGCTCAGCTGCGTACTCGGCTCACCGATACTCTGGGCGGCGATAACACCAATAGGGTGATGGTCGGCCACCAGCTTGCCGGTTGCCGGATCCACACCGTACGATTTGCGGGTCACGCCGCGGACATTCGTCGCGCTTAGCACGCTCATGATCTTGACGCTGTCGATCTTCTCGTCGGCCTCAATCTGTTCCGCAACTTCCGGCGTCATGAGGTCGCCACGTTTGACATACGCCGCGACGTTTTCAGCGGCATAGCGGCCGGCCAGGCGGGAGGCGAACGTCACGCCAATGGCGGCAGCGTCGGTACGCAGCATGGCGAAGCCGGGATCGGTGTCATCGTCTTCGATGGTGAAGACATCCTGCGAGACATCGACCAGGCGGCGCGTCAGGTAGCCGGCGTCAGCTGTCTTGAGGGCGATGTCGATGAGAGCTTTGCGGGTACCGCGGGTGTTAATGAAGTACTCCAGCGGGTCCAGGCCGTGCACGTAGCCCACTTTGATCGGCAGCTCGATCGGGCGGCCGGTGGCGTCAGACCGCACGCCGATCATGCCG
Organism: Saccharimonadales bacterium (SeqCode); assembly: GCA_035545555.1. Lineage (GTDB taxonomy): Bacteria > Patescibacteriota > Saccharimonadia > Saccharimonadales > UBA4665 > JANWHZ01. The sequence goes on from DASZYD010000025.1 coordinate 13,956, forward strand.
ACGGCGTCTTTCATCTGGGAAATGTTGCCGCGGGCGCCGGATGCGATGGCGATGGCCGTGGTCGTATCCAGGTGGCTCAGTTGCTCGCCAAGCATGTCCTGCACGTGCGCCTCGACCTTGGTCCAGTTTTCGACCGTCAGACGGTAGCGCTCAGCATCAGTGATGAAGCCCTCGGCATATTGCTGGGCAATCTCGGCAGTGTGCTTGTCGCCGTCGGTAATAGTCTCATCGATACCGGTGACCGACACGAAGTCAGCCATACCGATACTCAAGCCCGACTGCGTGGCATAGCGGAAGCCGAGATCCTTGAGGCCGTCGGCTATCTCCGCCGTGCGCTCTTGGCCGTACTTCGCATACACGGCAGCCATTACTTTCTGGAGACGCTTCTTGGTCATAGCGTCGCTCTGGAATGGGAAATCCTCAGGGAAAACTTCGTTGAACAGCAGGCGGCCCAGCGTGGTCTCGCGGGTTTCGCCGCGGAACGGTACGCGGATGCGGCTTTGCAGCTTGATCGCATCAGCATCCAGCGCCATGAGCGCTTCATCCATGCTTGAGAATGGCATGGCCTTCTTGTCGCTCAGGCCCGGCTTGTCGTACGTCAGGTAGTAGCAGCCGAGCACGATGTCCTGCTCGATATGCAGGATTGGTGAGCCGTCGGCCGGCTTGAGCAGGTTGCGGTTGGCAGCCATGATGTCACGCGCCTCGGCCTGTGCCTCAGTGCTCAGCGGCACATGAACAGCCATCTGGTCACCGTCGAAGTCGGCGTTAAAACCTTTACAAACCAGCGGGTGCAGCTGGATAGCACGGCCTTCGATGAGAATCGGCCGGAATGCCTGGATACTGAGGCGGTGCAAGGACGGTGCGCGGTTGAGCAGCACGTACTTGCCGCGGATGACTTCGTCCAGGGCGTCCCACACCATGGTGTCGCCGGTCTCGATCAGACGACTGGCGCTGCGGATGTTGTGTGCCTGGTCGCGGGCGATCAGCTCGCCGATGACGAACGGCTTGAACAGTTCGAGCGCCATCATCTTCGGCAGGCCGCACTGGTCGATGGTCAGCTCCGGGCCGGCCACGATGACCGAGCGGCCGGAGTAGTCAACACGCTTGCCGAGCAGGTTCTGGCGGAAGCGGCCCTGCTTACCCTTGAGCATATCGCTCAGGCTCTTCAGCCGTCGCCGTTGGCCGGTGGCCGAAACCGCACGACCGGAGCGGGCGCTGTTGTTGTCGATCAGGGCATCGACCGCTTCCTGCAGCATGCGCTGCTCGTTGCGGCGGATGACTTCCGGCGCATTCAGCTCGATGAGCTTCTTGAGGCGGTTGTTGCGGTTGATGACGCGGCGATAGAGGTCGTTCAGGTCGCTGGTGGCGAAACGGCCGCCGGTTAGCTGCACCATGGGGCGCAGATCGGGCGGAATGACCGCCAGCACGCTGATACACATGCTCGACGGCTCAATGCCGGCGCGGTCCATGCTTTCCAGCAAGCGAAGACGCTTCATCAGTTTCTTCTTACGCTGGCCCTTGGCTTCTTCAGCCTCGGCAGTCAGATCGGCAACTAGTTGCTTAAGGTCAACCTCGTTCAGCAGCTCCTGTAACGCCTGACCACCCATACCGACTTTGATGAGCGAGCGAAGCTCGTCCGGCAGGTTGCGGTAGTCGCCCTCACTGATGAGTGCCAGCTTCTCCAGTATCTCGACTTGCGCCTTGAGGCGCTCGAAGTCTTGTTCGACCTCGTTCATTTCTTTGGTACGCATTTCGGCCAGCGCCTTGACGTTGGCGTCAGGCTTGGTTGCCTCGGCTTCATAGCGCAGGCGGATAGCCTCACGGGCGGCGTTGGCTTCGGCCTCACGGTCAGCCAGCAGCTTATCACGCTTATCGACATCAACTGACTTGATGATGTAGCTGGCAAAGTAAGCGACGCGTTCCAGGTTCTTGACGGTCAGGCCAAGTAAGAGGCCCATGGCCGACGGCGTGCCGCGCAGGAACCAGATATGAGCCACGGGCACAGCCAGGCTGATGTGGCCCATACGCTCGCGCCGGACGATACTGCGCGTGACCAGCTCGCCGTTCTTATCGACGGCGGCTTCGCGTGAGCGCACGCCCTTGTATTTGGCATCGTGCGGGTTGATATCTTTGACCGGCCCGAAGATACGCTCACAGAACAAGCCATCGCGCTCCGGCTTCTGGGTACGATAGTTGATGGTCTCGGGCTTCGTGACCTCGCCGTAGCTCCAGTCCAGGATATCGGCCGCGCTGGCGACCTTTAGCTGGACGGCGTCAAAATCGGCAATGTCGGTGCCAGATGTATAGCGGCGCATGTTATGCCTCCTCACTTTCGTCGTTGTTTGCATCGTTGTCGTCGGCAGTGTCATCGGCCATACCGTCGCGGGCATCATCGTCGCTGTCGTCGGAAAGGGACGGGACGGTCAGTTCGCCGGCGATTTCCTCATCGGCCATATCCAACTCGGGTATCATCTCTTCTTCGGCTACGTCAACGTCGGAAATCGGTTCATGCGGTACTTCGATAGTCGATTCGTGTGCTGTTTCTTTGTTGAGATTGCTGGCCAGCACGTCTTCGGCGTCAATCGTGTGCGCCTGGTGCAGGAGGTCGACTTTCAGGCCCAGGCCTTGCAGCTCTTTGACCAGCACGTTGAAGCTCTCGGGCACCTTCGGGCCGACAATATCGGTCTTCTTGATGATCGACTCATAGGCTTTACTGCGGCCGAACACGTCGTCGGACTTCAGCGTCAGCATCTCTTGCAGGATATTGGAGGCGCCGTAGGCTTCGAGCGCCCAGACTTCCATTTCGCCGAAGCGCTGGCCACCATTCTGCGCCTTACCACCCAGCGGCTGCTGGGTGACCATGGTGTACGGTCCGGTTGAGCGGGCGTGAATCTTGTCAGCCACCATGTGGTTGAGCTTGTTCATGTACATCACGCCGACAGTGGTGCGCTCGCGGAACGGCTCGCCGGTGCGGCCGTCGTACAGCTGCTGCTTGCCGTCTGCCGGCAATCCGGCTTCTTTCAGCAGTTCCTGAATCTTCTCGACTGGGACGCCGTCGAAGGCCGGGCTGGTAACGCTAAAGCCCAGCGCTCGCGCGGCCATGCCAAGGTGTGCCTCGAACAGCTGGCCCAGGTTCATACGGGACGGGACACCGAGCGGGTTGAGAACAATATCAACTGGCGTACCGTCTTCGGTGAACGGCATATCTTCGACCGGCAGGATGCGGGCGATAACGCCCTTATTGCCGTGCCGGCCGCCGAGCTTGTCGCCGACGCTGATCTTGCGCATCTGGGCCACGAAGACCTGGATCTGCTTGATCACGCCGCTCTTCAGCTCATGCCCGTTCTCGCGGCTAAACACTTTGACGCCCACGACTTTGCCGTGCTTGCCGTTGCTCATGCGCTGCGAGGTGTCGCGGACTTCCTTCGCTTTCTCGCCGAAGATGGCGCGTAGCAGCAGCTCCTCACTGCTCAGCTCTTGCTCGCCCTTCGGGGTAATTTTACCGACCAGGATATCGCCAGGGTGCACCTCGGCGCCAATGCGGACAATGCCGTCGTCGGCCAGGTGGCGCAACGCGTCTTCAGACACGTTCGGGATGTCGCGGGTGACGATTTCCGGCCCCAACTTGGTCTCGCGCACCTCAATCATGAAGTCCACGATGTGGATGCTGGTCAGCGTGTCGTCTTCGACGATACGGCGCGACAGCACCACGGCATCTTCGAAGTTGTAGCCGGCCCACGGCATAAACGCCACGAGCAGGTCTTTGCCGAGCGCCATTTCGCCGCCCGCTACCGACATGCCTTCGACCAGCACGTCACCCTTTTTAACCTTATCCCCTGAACTTACGACCACTTTCTGGTTGATCGAGGTGCCTTCGTTTGAGCGCACAAAGTGCTGCGGGTGATAGCTCACCTTGCCCTCTTTGTACTCCACGATAACTTCGTCGCCGGCAGCCTTGAGGACCTCGCCGTCGCCCTGGGCAGCAATCAGCTGGCCGGTATTGCGGGCGGCCGCACCTTCGAGCCCGGTGCCAACAATCGGCGCCTTGGGCTGGATCAGCGGTACGGCCTGACGCTGCTGGTTGGCGCCCATCAAGCTGCGGTACACGTAGTTCTTTTCAATAAACGGGATCAGGCCGGCGCTGGAGCCGATGATTTGGTTGCGGGTGGCATCCATATGCGTCACGTCGTTGGCATCAACCTGGCCGGTCTGCAGGTGGGTGCGGGCACTGACGCGCTCGGAGGTAAAGTAGCCGTCTGCGTCGATTTCGTTACCGCCGCTGGCGATGACCGTGCTTTCCTCGTCGTAGGCATCCAGGTAAACGATGTCGTCGGTCACTTTGGCTTTGACCGGCCAAGTGGTGCGGCCTTCGACCTTGGCGAGCTTGGCGGCCTCAGCCTCGGTGATTTTCGCACCGGCTTTGACGATGACCTTGCCGTCGGCATCTTCCAGATCATAGCGGGCAATGTGGCCGGCAGCCTCTTTGGCCGTGACGGCATTAATAACCTTGCGGTACGGCGTTTCGACAAAACCATAGTCGTTGACGCGGGCGTAGTTGGCCAGGTTCAGTACCAGGCCGATGTTGGCGCCTTCCGGCGTCTCCACGGCGCAGATGCGGCCGTAGTGGGTAGCGTGGGCGTCACGGACATCAAAGCCGGCACGCTCACGCGAGAGGCCGCCAGGGCCCATCGAGCTCAGACGGCGCTTGTGTGCCAGCTCGCTCAGCGGGTTGACCTGATCCATGAACTGGCTCAGCTGGGAGCTGGCAAAGAACTCGCGCACCGCGGCCACCACCGGGCGGGCGTTAATCAGCTGGCCGGGCACCACCGTCTCGATGTCGCTCATGGACATACGGTCCTGGGTGTTGCGGGCCATACGCAAGAGGCCGATGCGGAACTGGCGCTGCACCAGCTCGCCGACCAGCTTGACGCGGCGGTTGGCCAGGCTGTCGATATCGTCAGCCGGCTCCGGGGTGTTGTTGAGACGGATGATCTCGGCAATGATCGCCTCGAGGTCTTCGATCCGCATGACGCGGTTTTCGATGGTATTCGGCACGTCGAGGTTGAGGCGCTTGTTGATCTTGTAGCGGCCCACGCGGGAGAAGTCAAAGCGCTTGAAGTTATAGAACATGTTTTCGACTAGGCCGCGGGCATTGTCGACGGTCGCCAGGTCGCCCGGGCGGAGACGGCGGTAGACCTCGATCAGGGCGTTGTTCTGGCCCTTGGCCGTGTCTTTTTCGAGGGTAGCGTCAAGATAACTCAGCTTGCCGGTATCGACATGTTTGAAGGCTTCGCGCATGCGGACTTCGGTGACGCCAAGGGCGCGCAGCAGTGTCGTAACGGGGATCTTGCGCTTGCGGTCGATCTTGACATACAACGCGCCGCTGGTCGAAGTTTCGAACTCCAGCCAGGCGCCGCGGCCGGGGATAACCTTGGCGCCGTACAGCAGGCCACTGGCGTGCTGCTCGGCAGTAAAAAACACGCCGGCGCTGCGGATCAACTGGTTGACCACCACGCGCTCGGCGCCGTTGATCACAAACGTCCCGCGGTCGGTCATCCATGGGTAGTCGCCCAGATAGATCTCTTGCTCCTTGACCTCGCCGGTTACTTTGTTGATCAGCTCGACCTGCGCCATCAGCGGCGCCTCGTAGGAGACGTTATTCTCGCGCGCATCCATCTCGCTCAGCTTCGGTGCACCGAAGCGATACTGCTTGAAATTAAGCGTGAGCTTGGCGCCCGTATAATCATCAATCGGGCTGATCTCGGCCAACAGCTCGCCCAGGCCTTCTTCGATAAACCATTGGAATGACTTGTTCTGGTGATCTACCAGGCTCGGCAGATCGAGGACTGAGCTGTTTTGAGAGAACGTGACACGCTTGCCGTGCGCCGCCTGTGCTGTTGCTACGTTACCGCTTTTTGCCATACCGGACGCTAACCCCTTTCGCTTAGGAGACAGCGGGACGCATACCGACCGAACACCGTCACACCTGTAATGCCACCGATCCAGGATGTTGGTATGCGTGTATGCGCGCCGTGCTGCCTCTTATGACTGATACTGCTTTTGCCGTTTTGCTGTTCGTCGACGAAGGATACTACGCGTGGATGATAGAGCCCGTTTTTTGATACGCCGCCACTACGTACACTACTTCTTGGTATTCAAGTGTGCCCGACTGCGCAGTGAATGTCAAGACCTGGGCTTCGCGCGCCGGCGTTCCAGCACGAAGAGAGGATGCTGCGCCAGCACCAAATCACCCAGCCGCTCACCGACGCGGCGGCGCAGTTGCTCAACAGTAGCGCCTTCCCAACGTTGCCGGCTCCACGCTCCCGCTTCGGCTCCAAGCGGCTGCAGCTTTCTTGCTTGCTCCGGCTGCGGCTGCAGCCCCAGCGCCGCCAGCTCGAGTTGCCAAAGCATTTCTCTATCCCATGTCGTAGCCGCGACCTGCTGCTTAGCCTGCTGCCTGCGCAGCAACATATCCAGCGCCGCTTCCATAAGACGTGCGTGCGGCATTGCATCGCTCATCGATGCCCGCAGGGCACTGCCAATAAGCACTTCACCGATATAGAAAACCTCCGGCGCGGGGTGCCACCCCTTCGTCGGCGCCGTTTCCTGCAAGCTGCCCATATACAGGAGTGGCGTCCCGGTTTCCTCGTCCCGTGCCAGCACGCCCGCCGGCCGGCTGTATAGCCGTGTCTGGTCTAACAGACCGCCTTCTTCCGGGTGGCCGGGGTCGGTGCGGACCCGGTCGGCCTTGAGGAGATAGGTGCCGTAGTTCCGCTCCTGCCAAGGGAACTGTTCTGTCAGGACCTCTTGCTGCAAGCGATCAATCGCCCGCCGCTGTATAGGGCTCAAGGCGTCAGGCTGGACTGGCTGGAATACTGTTCCCTCTAGGCTGATCATCAAAGCTGGCTCCTGTGAGATAGATCACCTTAGTATACCCGTAACAGGCACGCCTGGCAGCAGACAAGCGGCCACAGAGGCTACTTCTTGTTCGCTGACGAGACAACTTCGTCGACCAGGCCGTACTTCTTGGCTTCGTCGGCGGTCATCCAGTAGTCGCGCTCCATGTCGGATTTGACCTTTTCGACCGTCTGGCCGGTGTTGGCGGACATGATCTCGTTGATACGCTGCTTGATGCGCAGCGACTCTCTCAAATCGATTTCCATATCGGTCACTTTGCCGCGTGTGCCGCTGGACGGCTGGTGGATCATAACTGTAGCGTTCGGCAGCAGGAACCGCTTGCCTTTGGTGCCGCTGCTGAGCAGAATGGCGGCCGCTGAGGCCTGCACGCCGATACCGAACGTCTGCACGTCATTACTGACATACTGCATCGTGTCGTAGATTGCCAGCGCGTCGTAGACACTGCCGCCAGGGCTGTTGATGTAGAAGAAGATGTCTTTCTTGGGGTCTTCGGCGTTCAGAAAGAGCAGTTGCGCGACGACTAGGTTAGCCGTGGCTTCGTTGACATCCTGCCCGAGGAAGATAATGCGGTCTTTGAGCAGGCGTGAGTAGATGTCGTAGGCCCGTTCAAAGCGGCCCTCTTGCTCGATCACCGTTGGCACTAGCACTTGATTGGTAGGCATAGCAATATCCATAGTTCCATGGTAGCGCGGCTGGCATTCGCCAGTCAAGAGTGCTAACTTGTCAGTTGGGACTATCCCTTGGCGGCCGGTTTGGCCGCCTTGTCGGCAGCCGTGGCATAGTCGACCAATGTGGCGATGGTCTTGTCGCTTAGCATGCCGGACATGATGGAGCGAACGTTGGCCGGCTTCTCCAGTTCGGCCTGCATAGTCTTGTCCTGGTATTGTCCTTTAAGCAGTTGCAGGCGGATGCTGAGTTCTTCGGGCGTAACGCTGAGGTGTTCGCGTTCGGCGATCTCGGTCAGAGCCAGCCCGGCCTTGACGCGCAGCTCGGCCGGCCCGCGCAAGGAGGCGCGGTAGTCGACTTCACTTTGGCCCAGCTCCTGCAGGTATTCCGGCCAGGTCTGGCCGCGATACGCCAGGTTCTGGCGTAGTTCAGCCTCGGCACGCTGCACTTCTTCGTCAATCAGGACGCTCGGAATGGCGACTGTGGTACCGGCAGCTATTTTCTCAATCAGTTCGTTTTCGTAGGCGCGGTCGGCCTCGCGCTGCTTTTCGGCGCTCAGCTGCTTCCTGATGTCCTCACGCAGTGCGGCCAATGACTTAAACGGCCCGACTTTGGCGGCGAACGCGTCGTCAAGCTTCGGTTCGGCTACTTCCTGTACCTTGGTGACAGTCACCGTAAAGCTCACTTTACGGTTCTGGAGCGCGGCCACGCCGTAATCCTTCGGGAAAGTCAGCACGAACGTTTTGGTCTCGCCTGCTTTCATACCCACCAGATTCGTTTCAAAGCCCGGTATGAACGTATCGCTGCCAAGGAGCAACGGGTAACCCTGGCCATCGGCGCCCTTTACCGGCTCATCGGTCTTGGCATCCTTACCATTGAAGTCGATGGTCGTCTCGTCACCGTTCTTGGCGGCACGGTCGACCGCTTTACGCTCAGCAGCACGCTGCTGCAACGTATGGACGACTTCATCGACGTCCTTGGCAGTTACCCCTGCTGTCGGTTTGGGGAGTTTGATCTTCGTATAGTCAGGCAGCTTGATGTCACCGATTGCCTCAACCTCGGCTACAAATTCCAGGGTGCTGAAGGGCACGAAGGTTTGGATCGTCAGGTTGGGCTGCGCTACCGGGCGGAGCTTCTCTTGATCCAGAGCGTCACCGTAGAGGTGGTTGAGCGCCGCATCCAGAAACTGCGACTGGAGCGTTGACGGATCGGCCTGCTTTTCAATGATCGGCAGCGGTGCCTTGCCCGGGCGGAAGCCTGCCACTTTCATCTGGCGGCCGAGACGCTGCAGCACTTCGGTTTTGGTGTTGGCCAGGAATGCCGGATCGGCGGCGACTGTCAGCCTGACGGTCGTTGGGGTGAGTTGTTCGCGTGTAATCTGCATAGGCCCTCAGTGTAACAGGGTGCACCCCAGATTACCAGCGTTACGCTGGAAGCACGCCTCTTGCTACATGATCGTATGAACACGGATCGTGTCAGTCGTGCCGGCAACGCCGGGTGTGTTCCCCGAGACTGCGACTACTGTTTCTCCCGGCACGACCATAGCGCGCTCGCGCATCCAAGCGATAAAGCGCATGACCGTATCAGGTTGGACGGCCCGGATATAGCTCTTGACACCATACACCAGCGCCAGTTGCTGCGCCGTGCGCGCTTCGCTCGTGACGGCGATCAGGGGACGCGTCGGACGTGATGAGGCCAGCAACAGTGCAGTCTTGCCTGTTTTTGTTTCGGCAATGATGGCCTTGGCCTGCGACACATATGCCAGTGTCAATGCACCGCTTGCAACCGCATACGACACATCAGCTGCATGCTCCATATGTGCCAATGGCTGCTCATCGGGCGCAGCGCGCTGCTCGACATATTGGATGATCCGCTTCATGGTTTCCACAGACTCGATGGGGCGCTCACCATTGGCCGTTTCGTCGCTCAACATCACGCAATCTGCACCGGTGAACACGGCCGTCGCAACGTCTGATACCTCGGCGCGGGTCGGCTCCGGCGCCTCGACCATGCTCAGCAGCATTTGCGTGGCAATGATGACCGGCTTGGCATAGACGCGGCCGAGCTGCGTGATCTGCCGTTGCACGACCGGCACCGACTCAGCCGGCGTTTCGACGGCCAGATCACCGCGCGCCACCATAACGGCGTCAGCCGCCTGTACGATAGCTTCGATGTTGTCAACCGCCGCCTTTGTCTCAATCTTCGCGATTATTTTCGCTTCGCTGCCCAACTCCCGCAACATGCTGCGCAGCCGTTCGATATCGTCCGGCGACTGCACAAAGCTGAGCGCCACATAGTCGATATCCTGGGTAGCGCCAAAACGTATATCATCTATATCTTTCTTGGTCAGGATATCACCTTGGAAGTCGGTGTCCGGCAGATTCATGCCCTTGCGCTTGATCATATAGCCGTCATTCTCCACAATCGCGTGCACGACCCCTTCGTGCACCCTGCTGACTGTTGACCGTACGCGGCCGTCAAACACATAGATACGTTCACCCGGACGCACTTTCTCGGCAAGGTCGTATTGTGTCGGGATATGCCCGCTCACCGCATAGTCGGCTTTGTATTGGAACGTAACGGTCTGCCCCGCCTTGACCGTAATGGTCCCGTCAAAGTCGCCCAGGCGGACTTTCGGCCCCTGTAAGTCCTGGATAATAGCCACAGGCTTGCCGAGCTGTACGCTGGCCTGACGGATCCATGGGATTTGCTTCTCGCGCTCTTCGTGCGTCCCATGGCTGAAGTTGAATCGGAACCCATTGGTGCCTGCCTCGAGTAGCTTATACATCGCTTCCGCGGTGCCTGTTGACGGCCCAATGGTGGCGATGATTTTAGTGCGCTTAAACGAAGCAATAGGCACCTTCGGTGCAATATCAGTTCCCTGCATGACGCTTCCTAAAGATTTAGTTTATGCTGCGGATCATTATACGCTGCCCGCAAGAGAAGGATAGGCCATCCCCAGGGCCGTATTTTACAGCTCCTGGTCGATCGTATGCTGCGGGTGGCGGAAGTCTTCGACGATACTGACGATACGCGGGATAGCGTGCTGCTCGCTGGCACCGGTATGCAGGTTTTTCAGCGTATAGCGGCCATCGGCCAGTTCAGTCTCGCCGATGATCAGAGCGTAGCGGATACCCTTTTTGTCGGCGGTGGCCAGCTGCTTATCCAGCTTGCGGCCGGATATATCAACGGCGACTTTCAGGCCATGCGCCCGAAGTTCGGCGACAGGCTTTTGCGCCTGCTGCAGCACCGCACCGGCCAGCACCACATACAAGTCGGTCTCTGGTGCGAGCGTAGGCAGTAGATTATGCAACTCCAAAAAGTTCTGGAGTGTGACATCGCCGAAGCCGAAGCCAACGGTCGGCACCGGCTCGACACCGAAGAGGCCCACCAGGCCGTCGTAGCGGCCGCCGCCCAGCATAGCGCGATTATTATCCGGGTGCGTATCATTAATTTCAAATACGATGTCGGTATAGTATTCAAACCCGCGCATAATGGTCACGTCGAACGCGGCATTCGTAATGCCGACGCCCTCCAGCAGATCGAGCAACTGCCGCAGTTCCAGGAGCGCGGGGTGCGCTTGCACGGCCTGCGGCAGCGCCGAGAAGCGCGGTGCGGCCAGCACATCCAATAGCTTCTCCACGGCACCGGCTTCGCGCTGGTCGGGCCGGCAGATAGCGTCGGCCTGGGCGATGAAGTCCGCCCGGTCGATCTTGTGCATACGATCGATGAGCCGGCACATGCTGCCAAGCTGCACGGCGTCCAGACCGATATACTCGCCCAGCACGTAGTTAATGAACTTGCGGCTGTTGAGCTTGATGGTGTACATATCACGTTTGGCGCCAAAACGCTTGAAGATAGCATCGGCCACCATGATAACCTCCTGCTCGGCGGTTGCATCCTCCACGCCGAACAGATCAACATTGAGCTGCCAGTGCTCGCGCAGACGCCCGCGCTGCGGCCGCTCGTAGCGCCACAGATTGGGAATACTGTACCAGCGGAGCGGATAGGCCAATTCCTGGCGGCGGGCAGCCACCATGCGACTGACGGTCGGCGTCATTTCCGGGCGGATCACCACCTTGCGGCCGCCCCGGTCATCAAATACATAGGTCTGCTCGTTCACAATTTCGTCGCCGGTTTTGGCCAGGTACAATTCCACCGGCTCTAAAATAGGTGCATCATACTCTTCATAGCCGAAGCTTTCGACCGCATCACGCAGTTTGGCGAACATGTATTTCTGCAGGCGCTTGTCGGCCGGATAAAAGTCCCGGGCGCCTTTGTAGGGTTGCGTTGAAAGTGTCATTGGGTGTCCTTCTCTTGCTTAGATTGTACCAGGTATATCCGATGGAACATACAATCGCCGGAGGCAAACTCCGGCGATTGTTTTTGGCAAGCAACAGTTTACCCGAGTCGCTCCGGCGGTGCGTGGAGATGATGTCGGCTGCAGATGCTGCGCATGCCTGCATGGTATCAGGCCCGCCCGGGTGACGCAAGCAGGCGGCCCTCTTACGGCAGGGGCCGCTCTATCTTCTGTGACGCGATACGCCCTGTAGACGTATACCCGTGGTCGCGGGCAACTTGCTCCACGACTGCCGTGGGATAGTTTGCATCCGGGTTATATTTCATGCCCCAGGCGATCAAGTCCAGCAGCACCGGCATGAGGTCGAACCCTTTATCGGTCAAGCCGTAGCGGTACTTTCGTCCGTCGGCAGGGTCGGCACGCCGGCACACGATGCCGGCTGCCTCCAGACGCTCCAGCCGCTCGGCAAGGATATTCGTCGCAATCTTCTCGCGGAACTCGGCCAGCTCGGTAAACGTCCGCTCGCCGGCAAACATGAGGGTACGCACGAGCAGCAGCGACCAACGGTCGCCGATCACATCAAGGCTCAGCCCGATCGGGCAGTCGGAGCGACGTTCCTGCCGCCTGTTCATAGCATCCGGCAGTGTACGCTTTTTGCTTGCATTTTGCAATCGTTGCCCGTATGCTAGCTGCTGCAGAACACAGTAAACAAGGAGAGGGTGCTTATGAATCCAGTTAATTATTTTGAAATCGGCG
>DASZYD010000026.1:0-8868 GCA_035545555.1 Saccharimonadales bacterium (SeqCode)
AAGGTACGGGCGGCACGGCGGCTGCGATAGAGCACGGCATAGTCACGCGGCTGGTTCGTGGCATCACCGGTGCCGGCCTTGAGCATATCACTGCCGCCGATACCTTGTTCGACCTCGCCGATAATGTACGCCGCTTCGCTGTACTCGTTGAGAGTCTGCAGAGCGCGCACGGTGCCGGGGACAGTCGCCTGCGGTATGAGCGGCGCCGTACTGGGAAAGATGGCATTGGCAGCCGCTACAATTTCCGGCGCGGAGCGATAGTTGGCCGCTAACGCTACGGTCCGGGCATTCGGAAAGTCGGCCCGGAAGCGCTCGAACATCGCCATCCCGGCACCGCGGAAAGAGTAAATGGATTGCCTCGGATCGCCGATAGCGACCACATGCCCGGCGCTACTCAGCAGCTTCAGGATTGCATATTGCAGGTCGCTCGTATCCTGAAACTCATCCACCAGTACGTGTGAATACCGCACCTGAGACGTGCTCAACCGCTGCAGCCCGCGCAGCAGCAGGTCGTCAAAATCCTGCACGCCATGCTCGGTCAGGGCCGCCTGATAGGCCGTGAGTAGTTGCTGCAGCGGCTCGTCGGCCGGCGGCGCGAGTGCCGTCTTGGCGGTGGATATGATGAGTTCAAGCTCACGCGGCGTGCGCTTTTTGAAAGCTGCAGGCCGGGACAGTGTTTTGAGGATTTCCGTGCGCTGCTGATTGCTCACCAAGCTACCTGTCTCACCGTGCTCGGTCAGCAACCGTTGGCAGAGAGCGTGGAAGGTAGCGATGATCGGCAGGCCTTTCGTCGTGCCGATAAGCGCCGCTACCCGTTCGCGCATCTCGCGCGCTGCTTTGTTGGTATACGTCAGCGCCACCAGCTCATCCGCCGGCACGCCACTGTCCAGCAGATAAGCGATCCGTGCCGCCAGTGTCTTGGTCTTGCCCGTGCCTGGGCCGGCCATGATGAGCAGCGGTCCGGGTGCGGCGGTCACCGCCGCGCGCTGCTGCTCGTTCAACTCATCCAGCAGATGCATATCTCTAGTATAGAGCGGCTAGCATAGGGCCGCTTGGTCGTTGCCAGTCCCTTTTGCTTCGTACTTTTCGATAAGGTGCCCGACCGCGCCGGCATCAATGCCAAGCGTCTGCAGGGCTGCGGCATCCGGGCGGAAGCGGTATTGTTCGATATCCAGCTGGAAGTCGTGCAGCTCAACGCCCTCGGCCGCCAGCAGTGCCCGCTGCTGCTGGGCATCACTAAACCGATTGCCGCGAATAGTGATCTTGCCGGCGTTATTGAGCACTCGCCACCACGGAAAGTCTACGCCGTCCAGGCTGCTCATCGCCCAGCCCACCACCCGGGCACCGCGCGGCATGCCCAGGTACGCCGCCAGCTGGCCGTAGCTCACTACCCGGCCCGGCGGAATGGTACGCACGATTTGGAGGATGGCGTTTTGCAATTCGGTCATAGCAATGACAATTGGTTTAGTGTTTCGGCGCGGTGCGCGGCATCCTTAAACACCTTGATAGTGCCGTAGATGCCGTCATAGCCCGGATCGCGGTAGACCTGGCCGGTGCGGATGCGCTCCACTGCCAGTGCCACCTGCGGCGAGTAGGCCTGGATCTGTTCCAAGGGCAGCTTGCGCAAGATGGCAAACTCGTCGCCCAGTTCGCTGATAAGCTGGTTGTACTGGTCGACTACCGCTTTGCCGCCGGTAGATTTCGTGCCGTGCAGTTCAGCAACGACCTCGGTGAGCGGCACAATGTATTCCACCGTCTTAGCCGGTTTTTCCTCACCAAGACGGCGATCGGCCAATTCGTCCACGCGGTAATCGACCCCAACGACCAGGGCTCGGCCGCAGACCGGACAGATGCCATGATGCGCTTTGGTTTCCCCGGGTGAAAACTTCACGCCGCACGTACGGTGGCCGTCATAGTGATACTTGCCTTCTTCCGGAAAAAACTCGATGGTGCCCACTAACCGCGTGTCGTTCGTTTTATACGCGCCGACCAGATCGGCGTAGGTCGGCTCGGCCTGCACGACCGTTGCCTCGCGGCCGAGTTTTGGCGGCGAGTGCGCGTCGGAATTGCTGATGATTGCCAGACCGTCCAACTGCTTGAGCCGCCAGTTCATGGCTGGGTCGCTGGACAGGCCCGTCTCGATCGCCCGGATCTCCGGGGCCAGTTCCTCGTATGCGTCGGCCAGCGAATCAAAGCCGGATTTACTGCCGAACAGGCCAAACCACGGCGTCCAGATATGCGCCGGAATGTATAGGCTGTCCGGGGCGGCCTCCAGGCTCAGCCGCAACAGTTCCTTTGAGTCCAGCCCCAGGATCGGCCGGCCGTCGGCTTTGAGGTTGCCGATGCGTTCCAGCCGGCTATTCAGCCGTGACACCGCCTCGAACGACGGCATACTGATGAGCTGGTGCAGCTTGCGCACCCGCTCGCCTTTCTTGTAGATGGTAGCGATTTCGCTGGTCGGCACAAAGCGGATCAAATTGCTGCGGACGCTCGGCGGCAGGGTTTTATCTATTTCGTCCGCGATGTCCTGCCGAAGCGCAAACAAACCACCGTCAACCTGCGTCAGCTTATCGCGGAACTCGGCAAACCAGGCCGGGTGCGTAAAATCGCCCGTGCCGATGATGTTGATGCCCTTCTTCTTGCTCCAGTAGTAGAGCCCCTCAATGGTACAATCTTTACTCGTCGCCCGGCTGTAGTGCGAGTGCACATGCAGGTCGACGATCAGCTCTTTTGCCATAGCTTATCGAGAGGTTGCGGTTAGGGGAAAAGAACAGGGGCGGTCGGCCCATAGAGCCGAGGCGGATCTACCCCGCCAGCTCCCATGAGAAAAACCGGCGGTTTTTCTCATGGGTTACTCCCAACGGAAAACGCGGAACGCGATGATGTAAATGATGACTAGCCATACTGCCATGACACCAAGCTGGGGGCCGATGTCGAGCAGGCTCTTGCCCTCGGTAGCGATGAGGCGCGCGCCGTCGATCACCGGTGTGAGCGGCATGTAGGTAGTGATATTTTGCAGCCACTCCGGCATGGCATAGCGGGGGAAGAAGGTGCCGCTTAAGAACATCATCGGGAAGACGATGATGTTGGCCAGCGGCCAAACCTGCCGCTCGTTCTTGGCCCAGCCGCCCAGCGCCAAGCCGATGCCCAGGATCATGACGATACCGAAGATCAGAAACACAGCCAGCTCAATATAGTTACCGACGACTTTCAGATGGAACACGGCTATGGCAACAACGAACATCAGCGCGAGCGTCATCAGCCCGACGGTCGCCTGGCCCAACATCGTGGACAGAAAGTACTGCCAGACGCGCAGCGGCGTGGTGTGCAGGCGGCGCAGAATACCCATCTTCTTGAGTTCCGGAAACACGTTCATCGGTCCGAAGATGCCCATGCCCAAAATCGAGAAGCCGAGCAGGCCGGTAAAGGTGTAATCGAACTGCGACAGGCTGCGCGTATTGGTTTGCTTGGACGTGACGGTGAAGGGGGTCTCGGTTTTGACCAGCTTGGCGTTCATACCCTGGAACTCGGCCTGCAGCACCGACACCAACGTCTGCGCGGCCTGCTCGTTGTTTTGGGTGTAATGGACGACTGCTTCGCCAGACGGCACGGTCTGCCCCGGTCGTACGGTGCCGAAGTCTGCCGGCAGCTCGATGGTGGCATCAAGCTCACCACGGGCCATCTTTTCGTCTGCCGCGCTGAGCGTCGTGATGGCTTTATCTACCTTGAGCGTCTTTTGGCTGGTTGCCTCCGCTGACTTGACGAACTGCACGGCTGCGGGCGCGCTGGAATGGTTGATGATCGCCAGTTTGAACGACACGCTCTGGTTTTTACCGAAGATCCCGCCGAAGATAAACAAGAAGATGAGCGGGAACATAAAGGTCCAGAACAGAGCCGTGCGGTCGCGGAAGACCCGCTTGAGGTTAACGGTAAACATTACCCAAACGGTGAAGAGTTTGCGCTTCAGCTTCATACCCGCAGTTCCTTTCCGGTCATATCAATAAAGACGTCTTCCAGGTTGGCCTGTTCGACATGCTGCTTTTTCTTGAACCCTTTTGCCAACAGCTGCTTGATGAGGTTTTGCGGCGTATCGAGGGCGATGATCTTGCCGTTATCCATGATGGCCACCCGGTCGCACAGGATCTCGGCCTCATCCATGTAGTGCGTGGTCAGGATCACGCTGATGCCGCGGCGGCGGACTTCTTCGACCAGCTCCCACAAATTGCGCCGGGCCTGCGGGTCGAGGCCGGTGGTCGGCTCGTCCAGGAAGAATACTTTTGGATTATGCACCAGCGCCGCCACGATGCTGAAGCGCTGCTTCTGGCCGCCGGACAGGTTCTCGATGTAACTGTCGGCTTTGCCGCCCAGGTTGACCTCTTCGAGGAACTTACGCGGGTTAACTTTCTCGCCGTAGGCGGCGGCAAACATCCGGATCAGCTCGCTGAGCTTGGTTTTATCCTGAAAACCGGGCGCCTGCGGCTGCACGCCGATCATGCTACGAATCTTATAAGGGTGCGCTGCTACGTCCACGCCGTTGATCGTTGCCATACCGCTGTCGATGGTACGCAGCGTCTCGATCATCTCCAGTGTTGTTGTTTTGCCGGCGCCGTTGGGGCCAAGAATCCCAAAAATCTCGCCTTTTTTAACCTCGAAACTCACACCGTCTACCGCCGGCTTGCCGTCATAGGCCTTACGCAGGTCTTTGACCACTAAAATAGCATCGTC
The DNA here is from genome assembly GCA_035545555.1 of Saccharimonadales bacterium (SeqCode). GTDB lineage: Bacteria > Patescibacteriota > Saccharimonadia > Saccharimonadales > UBA4665 > JANWHZ01. The sequence continues at coordinate 4,726 of DASZYD010000026.1, forward strand.
GTTCTTCGTCATACAGCTTACTATAAGCCAACTCGCCAGATTACAAAAGCGCCCCGGCGAACCGGAGCGCTCCGTAAGTATAGCGGGCAGGCTAACCGCGCTTGACGGTCAGGAAGCCATTGCGCGGGTTCTCGTTGACCACGAAACCGGCCGGCAGCTCGGTGCCCTCCGGGCGCTCATCTTTGCTGAAGTAGTAAATGGTCTGCTCTTTGCCTCCACGAAGCGTAACCTTCTTCGAGTTCAGGTAGTAGGTTACACCCTTTGAGTTCGTGTGCTTGTATGCCATGGACGCATTCCCTCTCTTATGATTAGTTGGTACCCTAAAAATACGTCGGCTAAAATTGTTTGTCAACAGGGATAGCCGCGAAACATGCTTATGGTATCTGTTATCCACCGTTATCCTACATGACGCTTGTCGCTTGAATTGGGCATAAGCGTTGTACTACACTAAAAGGGTATCGATAAACTGTAAGTGTGGGAGAGGGTAGATGGACTTCGCAACTCGTACGCCAAATCAATCGCCGGTCGGCATGCCGCGACCAGCTTCACCGCCAGAATCGGTCGGTATGCGTCCGTCCGGCATGCACAACCGCCCGACGGGCAATAAGCGCGACAATATGTTGGGCCTCTGGGGACGGATCGGCACTAATGTGCTGCTGTTCTTGGTGGCGCTGATGATCGCGGCGGTCGCCTGGCTGACATACTCGGCCACGCCTGCCTCGCAGAACAAATATGTTGACGGCAGCAAGCTACAGGCGGTGTTCCTCAACACCGGCCAGGTATACTTCGGCCATGTCACCTCGTTCAATAAAGACTACCTGGTGCTGAACAGCGTCTACTACCTGCAGTCGGACTCCAGCTCGAGCAGCTCTTCCAGCTCATCGAGTAACCAAAACGTCTCGCTCGTCAAGCTTGGCTGCGAGCTGCACAAGCCGTACGACCAGATGGTCATTAACACCACCGAAGTAACGTTCTGGGAAAACCTGCAGAGTGACGGCCAGGTAGCGAAGGCGGTGGCGCAGTTCCAAAAGGACAACCCCAACGGTCAAACCTGCTCGAATACCGGTAGCAGTTCGAACTCATCGAACAATCTGCAGAACCAGTCCAGCAGCAAGCCGTAAGCCGGCGACTCCCACACCCCTAGCTAACATACCTGCCCGAGCGGTAGGTATGTTAGCTTGCGCCGGCCGGAGGACACCCTTGCACCGTGCCACGTCATCACTACCATGAGAGTGGTGGGCATACACAGCTGCCGTATCCAGTCTACGACAGGCCTACTTGCTAACGGCGCGCAGCCAGCGCTGCGTAACCCAAAGGATGATACATGCTGCCAAACTCAGTACTGCGGCTATCAGCGTCCAGCCAGCCAGGTCGGGCGACCACCAGGGGCTGACGAAGTCGAACTTGTAGAGGCTATCGGGAATACTCGGCAGGGTGGCGCCGTGGCTTTCGATATACTGCTGCACGCACGGCACACGGTTGTGTCCGGAGAAATCAGTTGCATCCTGCTGCTCGCAGTAGTGCTGGGCATCTGTATAAATCTTGGCGTTTGCGGCGCTCGCCGCCTGGCCGGCGGCCTGTACTGCGCGGTCGTACGTATATTGCAATTGGATAGGCGGATAGGGAGCGTTGGGGCCGGTCGACAGGTCGGTATTCATATGTGACGTTACATACACCTGCAGGTTTTGCAGCGCCCGCTCCACACCGCTGCCGTTCTTGTCAGCCGTGTACACGGCGTCACGCAGGCGGGCCATCTCCAGGTTGTTATTACGTAGCGCAATAATGCAAACACTCCCGAGCGCTAATGCGATGAGCAGAAAGTACCATGGCTTCATCCAGCGGGTTTTCGCCCAGAGGTGGTGCAGCTGTCCCCTATCCCATTCCATATTGAGTATGATTATACAGCCCCGCCCCACGCTATTAGAAAAACACGGCAAAGCAAGTTACACTGGTGGCATGCACATCTTCTTTTCGGGCATCGGCGGGACAGGTATCGGGCCGCTGGCCATGATTGCCGCCCAGGCCGGCTACGAGGTGTCGGGCTCGGACAAGCAGGATTCGCAGTATATTCACTACCTGCGTCAGCATGGTGTTCGGCACATCACCATTGGCCAAACCGGCGCGGCAATCGCCGCGGCGCATGCGCGCCTGCCCATCGACTGGTTCGTATACACCTCTGCCCTGCCCATCGAGCAGCCACATTCGCCCGAGCTGGCATTTTGTGCTGAGCACGGCATCAAGACAAGCAAGCGCGACGAGCTGCTCAATTTCATCCTGCACGAGAAGCATCTCAAACTCATCGCCGTAGCCGGCACACACGGCAAAACAACTACCACGGCCATGACCGTCTGGGCCTTCCAGCAATTAGGCGTGCCGGTCAGCTACTCAATCGGCGCGAAAACGGGCTTTGCGGACATGGGGCACTATGCGCCGGGCTCGGCGTACTTCGTGTATGAGGCAGACGAGTATGACCGCAATTTTCTGAGTTTCACGCCGTACCTGGCGGTCGTTGCCGGCATCGACTGGGATCACCCGGACATCTACCCGTCGCGCGAGGACTACAACGCCGCTTTCCGCGACTTTTTGCAGCAGAGCGACTCGGCAGTGCTCTGGCGCGACGATGCCGACCGCCTGCAGCTGCCGGACGAGAGCTTGCGGGGCTATACGGTTTTAGATAAAGACGACGCCGGCATCAGCACGCAGCTGCAACTGGCCGGTCTGGTGAACCGGCAGGATGCCTGGCTGGTGGCGCACGCACTGCTCCGGCTGACGAAACAGCCGCTCGGCACTATCCTCAAGCACCTCAACGGCTTCCCTGGCGTCTCGCGCCGCTTTGAGGAAATCGTGCCCGGCCTGTACAGTGATTATGCCCATACGCCGGCCAAGATCCGCGGCGCATTGCAGCTCGGCCGCGAAGTTGCCGGCGACAATCTGGTAGTAGTATATGAAGGGCTGCATAACACCCGGCAGCACTTCATTAAACTGGAGCTGGAACATCTGTTTGACGGCGTCAAGCGGCTGTACATCGTGCCAAGCTATCTGGCGCGCGAAGATGAGACGCTGCCGCTCCTCTCGCCGAAGGACCTGCACCGGCTACTCAGCCTCGAAACGCAACAGCGTGCGACGCCCAGTACTATGGATGATACATTGGCCACCGCCATTCGCCGGCATCTCCAGGCCGGCGATGCGGTGCTGTGTCTGACGGCCGGTGGCGGCGGCAGCCTGGATGAATGGCTCCGCGCCACGTTCGATGCTGCGGCGTAGTAGCGCTTGTTTAGCGGTTATCGCCGGCGCTCTTGATGACGCCGCGAGCTTTGCGGTCAAACAGCTTTGCCAAATTACCCCTGGCCACCTCGTCGAGCGAGCCCCCCAGGTAGTAGGTGATGGCGCTGAGGTACCACAGCACGTCACCCAGCTCTTTCAGCACTTCGGCTCGTTCCTCGTCACTCATAGCGCCGGCGTTGTTGCGCTGCAGCTTTTTGATCTTATCGGCGACCTCGCCGGACTCGCCGCATAGGCCCAACACTTTATTTACGAACGCAATCGACATGATGTCACCCTTGCCGCCGAACGAATCGGTGGTGATGGCCTGCTGCTGGTATTCGTCAAATGTCATGGTGCACTGCTCCTGTTACCGGATCTATTGTAACCGCTCCCTGGCGCAGGATCTCAACGGCATCGTCAACAACCCGGATGACGGTCGACGGCTCGCGGCCGGAGAGGTCACCGCCATCGATAAAGAAGTCCACAGTATTGCCGAAATAGGCCCGCGCGTCGGCGACGGTATCGGCCGCCGGCTCGCCGGGCTGGTTGGCACTGCTGGTCAGCAGCGGCCCGGTTTGCTCCAGCAGGTTTTGCAGCGCAGCGTCGGCCGGGATACGTACCGCCAGTCCGCCGACGCCTTGGTCGAGATATGCCAGTGCCGGCCCACACGGGATAACCGCGCTGACCGGCCCGGGCCAGTAGCGCGCCACGGCTGTCAGATACCGCCGTTTGAGCCCTAAGTCCACCAGTTGGTCGATGGTCGCCGCGATGACGGTGCCGGGTTTGTGCTCACGGTGTTTCAGCCGGTACAGCCGCGCCACCGCCTCGCGGTCGGCTGCCCTGGCCATAATACCGTACACGGTGTCCGACGGCAGGACG
>DASZYD010000027.1:0-4743 GCA_035545555.1 Saccharimonadales bacterium (SeqCode)
CTTCATAGTCCAGATTGAGCTGCTCGGTCTGTACGCCCGCCTTACGCGCCAGTGTGACAATCGCCCCTTCGGTCGGATCACCCAGAACATACCAGCTGGGGTGTTCGGCATCCGGCTGGCTCACAATGGCATTGCTGGCAAGCGCTCCGGCGGCAAAAAAGAATGACAATTCACCGCGCGCCCGCTTGGACAGTGCCTTGCCCTGGGTGTCCAAGATAGTGCCTGTCGGCGCGTAGCCGGTGCCGCTGGTGCGGTAGATGGTACGGCCGATCACCATATTTGTCACGGTCATTTGGTTTTTGGTAAGCGTACCGGTTTTGTCGGTGAGGATGGTATCTGTGGCGCCAAGCGTCTCCACCGCCGACAGTTTCTTGACCAGCGCGCGAGCCCTGGCCATACGGTCAGCGGTTTGGGCCAAGGTGAGGTTGACCTCTGCCACCAGTCCGTTCGGAATCATAGCGGCGCTGATGCTGATAGCAAACAGCAGGGCAGCTTTTAGCCCCAGGTCGGCACGCAGCGCCACGATCAGTAATACAGCCGCGAGCAACAGTGTGCCTTGGGTGATACGTGTTGCCAAGTTGTTCATCTCCCGCTGCAGCGGTGATTCATCAGTGTGCGTGGCCTGGCTGAGCGAGGCAATCCGGCCCAGCTCGGTCTGCATGCCGGTGCTGATAGCGATGCCACGGCCGGAGCCGGTGGCGACCGTAGTGCCCATAAACGCCAGGTTTTGGCGTGCGGCCAGCGGCACGTCGGCGGCGATGGCATGCACGAACTTGCGTGTCGGGTTGCTCTCGCCGGTCAGCGCAAAGTCGTTGGTCGCCAACTCGTTCTCATCCAGGATGCGTATATCCGCCGGCACGGCATCGCCGGCCTCCAGCGCCACGATGTCGCCGACGACCACAGCCGTCGAATCAACGGCCTGCACCTGGCCGTTGCGGATTACCTTGGCAGTGGGCAGCAGCAGTTGTTCGAGGCTGGCCAGCAGCCGCTCGGCTTTGTACTCCTGGAAAAAGCCGACCGCGGCATTCACCGCGGCAATGATCAGCAACATCGTCGCCGTCTTGCCGTCATGCAGATACAACGCAAAGACGGCGCTGATGAGGAGGATCAGTACGAACAAACTTTTGAACTGACGCAAAAAAACGAGAAGGAGCGGCGTACGCGGCGCCCGATGCAAACGGTTTATCCCGTGGCGGGCCAGCCGCCGGGCCGCTTCTGGGTTGGTCAGCCCCATCGGGTGGCTGCGGAGCTCGGCAATAACCTCCTGGGGCGCCATCCGATAATAGTTGAGCCGCTTGTCCGAACCCACCTGCATATGTACCGATTATACCGTGAAGCGGCGCGTTTGCTTATGGTGATTATCGTCGCGGCCCGGGTGGAAGCGACTACGGTATACTGGGACATATGGCCGAGCCGACCGAGCGCAAAAAATTCGTCATCATCGATGGTAAGTCGGTATTCTACCGCGGCTACTATGCTATGCCCAACCTGAGCACCAAAGACGGCACGCCCACCGGCGGGGTATTCGGCTTCGCTACCATGGCGCTGGAGGTGATCCGCCGGCTCAAGCCGGACTATGTCGCCGTCGCCTGGGACAAACCGAAAACCAACATCCGCAAACGCTTAGCGCTGTATCCGGAATATAAAGCCGGCCGCAAACCGCCGCCACCGGATTTTTATGAGCAGATTCCGGTGCTGCATGAACTGCTGCAGGCTTTCGGCTGGCCGCTGTATGAACTGGACGACTACGAAGCTGATGACATTATGGGCACGCTGGCGCTCCAGGCACGGGAGCAGGGGCTGGATACCCTGCTGGTGACATCGGACCTGGACATGCTGCAGGTGGTCAACGGCCATGTGAAGGTCTACGCGCTCAAGCACGGGCTGACCGACATCGAGTTGTACTCGCCCGATAGTTTTGAGGCACGCTACCACTTGGACGTAGAACAATATTTGGACTTCAAGTCGCTCAAGGGCGATTCGTCGGACAATATTCCGGGCGTGCCCGGCATCGGTGACAAGACCGCCATCGAGCTGTTGCAACAGTATAAAACACTGGACGGCGTGTACGAGAACCTACCGCTTATCAAAGAATCGTTGCGCAAAAAGCTGGAAGCCGGCAAGCAGCTGGCCTATCTGAGTAAAGAATTAGCGCGGCTGTGGACCGATGCGCCGTTGAAGCTCAACCTGAGCGAAGTCGACGGCAGCAAACTCCAGCCTGCCAAGCTGCTCGAACTGTTCGACAAGTTGGAGTTCCATAGCCTCGAGCGCCGTCTGCCCGAGGTGATGCAAGCCGCCGTGACGAATCACCAGGCAGCGCTTACCGGGCCGACTGAGACGTTGGCAATAGGCGCCAGCGTACTGATCGATACTCCCAAAGAGCTCGCGGACGCCGCGAAGCGGCTGGCCGAAGCCTCCCAGCTCTTTGTGTACTCACGCGCCGGCGGCCGGGCCGGCCGCAATCCACAATTACTCCTCCTGAGCGCAGACAGCAGCACGACCTACGCGCTCGACCTTACCAAGCTTGCGCCTGCCACGGTGACGGGCCTGTTTGGGCGCGCAGTGCCGCTGGTGGGCCACGATGTCAAAGCGACCCTGAAAGTACTGCTGGAGTTGGGTGTAGCGGGCTTGCCCCCGGTGGGACACGACGTGCTGATCGGCGCTTTTTTGCTCAATTCGTTGCGCCGCGAGCAGACCCTGACCGAGTTGGCACAGACTGATCTGCAGTATCATGGCGAGGCATTTGAAGACCTGCCGCCTGAGGAAGTACTGGCCCGGGCGCCGGAAATCATCGCCTGTATCAAAGCGCTATACGAGCAGCAAACCAAAGAGCTGCGCTCGATTCCGAAGCTGCCTGAGCTGGCCCGTGACGTGGAGTGGCCGGTGATTCCGGTGCTGGCACGCATGGAACACACCGGTATCCGGCTCGATGTCACCCGGCTTACACAGATGGGCGGCGAGGTCGAGGCGATGATTAACGATATCGAGCAAAAGATCTACCGATCAGCCGGTGAGGAGTTCAATATCGGCAGCCCGTCGCAGCTGGCGGCGGTGCTCTACGGCACTCTCAAACTGAACCTGCCGACTGCCGGTATCAAGAAGGGCAAGAGCGGCTTCAGCACTGCCGCGAGCGAGCTCGACAAACTGCGCGGCCAGCACCCCATCATCGACCTCATCACCCAGTGGCGCGAGGTCACCAAACTCAAGAATACGTACATCGACACCCTGCCGCAGCTGGTAGATGACCAGTCGCGCGTGCACACCACGTTCAATCTCACTATCGCCCAAACCGGCCGCCTGAGCAGCACCGATCCGAACCTGCAAAACATCCCGGTACGCACGGAGCTGGGCCGTAAGATCCGCACCGCCTTTGTAGCCGGGCCGGGCAAAAAACTGGTCAGCGCCGATTACAGCCAGTTCGAGCTGCGCCTGGGTGCCGCCATGAGTGAGGACCAGGAACTGGTCGACATGTTCAACCGCGACGTCGATGTGCACACTGCGACCGCCGCGCAAGTTTATGGGCGGTCACCGGAGGACGTGACCAAGCAGATGCGCAGCGCTGCCAAGGCAGTCAGTTTCGGTATCTTGTACGGCATGAGCCCGCACGGCCTCAGTATAGCCACTGGGATGTCGTTTGAGCAGGCAGCGAAGTTCATCAAGCAGTACACCGCTGTGCGCCAGCCGTTGATGCACTATCTAGAAGGCCTGAAAGAGCGTGCCCGCAAAGACGGCTATGTCGAGACGCTGTTCGGGCGGCGCCGGCCAATGCCGGACATCCACTCATCCAACTTTGCGGTACGCTCGGCCGCCGAACGTGCTGCCATGAACATGCCCATCCAGGGCACCGAGGCCGACCTCATGAAGCTGGCGATGATCACTGTTGATACGCGCCTGCGCACCATGGGCGCCGGCCAATGTAACCAGCTGCTGCAGATCCATGATTCTATCCTCGTGGAGTGCGACGAAACTGTGGCGAAGGAAGTCGCTGCGACCCTCAAAGAGACCATGGAGCACATCTACCCCAAACTCCCGGTCAAACTGACGGTCGACACGACCATCGGCGATAACTGGGGCGAACTATGACGCATAGCTTTGACGGGTATAACGATATTGTTCGGCTGGAGCCGGGCGAGCGCCTTATGACCAACCTTGCACAATTTGTGCGCGACGTACAATTGCCCGGCGCGTGGCTGAGCGGATTGGGCGCCGCCAGCGAGGTGACCCTTGGCTTCTACGAACTTGGCAGCAAAGCGTACAAGTGGCGCACTTTCGGGCGGGCCATGGAAATCGTCTCGCTGACGGGTAACTTGGCATTCGACGAAGCGGGGGAGCTCAGTATACATATGCATGGCGTGTTCGCCGATGACGAGTACCAAACGGTCGGCGGGCATGTGAAAGACCTGACCGTTGGCGTCACGTTGGAGTTGTTCGTGCACCGCACCTATCAGCCGCTGCGCCGCCGCCATGACGCTACGGCCGGGCTGCCGCTCCTGGATCTGCAGCCATGAGCATCCGGGCAGTCATCTTCGACTGTTTTGGGGTGCTGATTACCGATGCGCTTGAGGTGATGCTTGAGCCGCTGCGCGAGAGCGACCCGATGGCGGTACGGCGCATCGTAGACACCGTTACCGCCGCGAACCGCGGCATCATAACCTCTGAGCAGTCACGCGCCGCGGTGGCTGCAGCGCTCGGCCTGGGTGTCGGCGAGTATGTAGACCGCCTGCGCCGTGGCGAGGCCAAGAA
>DASZYD010000028.1:0-3381 GCA_035545555.1 Saccharimonadales bacterium (SeqCode)
CAACACGCTGGTCAGCGCCTGATGTAGCGCCCGGACGCGCGCCTCGGTCAGGTCGCGGACCAGGGTCTGCGGATGGATTTTGGCGCCCCATAACGACTCATCGGCATAGATGTTGCCCACGCCAGCCAGAACGGTTTGGTCAAGCAATGCGGCTTTTATCGAGGTATTCTTGCGGCGCTGCAGGCGACGATGGAGCACCTGCCAGGTAAACGAAGCATCCAGCGGTTCCGGCCCGACTTTTTGCATAAAATCGATATACGGTATTTCTGAGGTGGGCAGCAACCGGAGCCAGCCGAATTTGCGCTGGTCATTAAAGAATAATCGGCTGCCGTCGGTAAACACGATACTCACCCGCGTGGATTTGTCCGGCAGCTCGCCGACAAGCGAGTCGCTCGGGTGACCCGCGCCGAAATGAGTGTGCTCCCCGCGAAAGACTAACTGTCCGGTCATTTTGAGGTGGATCACCAGCGAATAGCCGCTCGACAGGTCGATGATCAGCACCTTGGCGCGGCGCCGCACCACTGTCACCTGCGCGCCAGCGAAAAACTGCGCCACGTCGGCCGGTGCGTTCGGAAAGCTCTTGGGGTTGTCGTGCGCCACGGCTTTGACAGTCAGGCCCGGCAGCAGGCGCTGCAGGCCAAGGCGCACCGTTTCGACCTCAGGCAACTCTGGCATACCTACAGTATACCGCCCAAGGTGTAGGATAGAGGTATGGCCGATTCCCTTTTCGACATTCTGTCACACAAAACATTCGATGAGCCGCCGGAGATTGCCGCCATCAAACGCTACGTGGAAGAGCACTTTCATACTGCCGTAGAGGTCATCGTGCGCGATCGGGAGATTCTCGTCACCGCTCCGAGTGCGGCCCTGGCCGGCATGCTCCGGCTGCATATCCGGCCGCTGCAACAAGCAGCCGCCACCGATAAGCGGATCGTGCTGCGTATCAGATAGCAGAGCCTACAGGTTGATGCCGCTCGTCAGCGATACGTAGTCAGGAATCTGCAACTGGAAGAGGTTGCGCACCGCGCCTACTTTTCCTTTGAAGGTGCCGTTGCCGCACGACGTGTACCAGTAGCGTTCCAGGTCGTGACCGGTGCTGTCCAGCACTTCAAAGATGTAGCGGTCGCCAAGGGCGCACTGGCCGCGCTCGTCGGCAACGTTCGGGTCGCTGTTGCCTTTGGCAAAGCCGTTGATCGACAGCGCGTGCAGGAATGTCGCGTAGCCGGCGGTGGTGGTCTGATAGCTCTTCATGCGCACAATCTGGTTATCATACCCCTGGGTGACGGTCAGCGTCGCCTCCAGATTACCGACGGTAATAACAATGTCATGATGAGCGCTCTCGGACGCCACCGGCGAATCGATGGTGAGCTGCACGGTGGTATCGGTCCCAGCGTAGCTGTTGAGATCAAGCGGCTTTGGGCCGGAGGGCGCGGCCGTCAGCGCGCGGATAATCAGGACGATTACCACGACGATCAATCCGACAGCCAGAAGGAAGCCTACAACATACCTCGTCATATTGAGCCTATAATAGCATAAAAGCCTTCGTTTGCAAAACCACTACCGCCAGCCGGGTGCGGTACAATAGACATATGCGTATTCGCTATGAGACCGGCGTAGCTACCCTCGTACAGTTCATCGGCGCGGCGGGGCTCAGCTTCTTGGGCGGGCTGGCATCCATTGCTGCCGGGTGCAGCAGCGGTGCCAATGCCGACTGCGTGACGAATGCATTTGTGTCGCTGGTGTTTATTATTCTCATGATCGGCGCGCTGGCGTTTCTGGTGCTGCTTGGCTACTCGGCCCAGGCACGGCGCAGCACCCGGCTGGCCCTTATGCTGGTGATTGCCGAATTATTGGCGCTTGGCTTCTTTCTGTTTGATGCCAAGCAGGCGCCCGACATCGTCGAGCGCATTACCAATGCGTTGTCTGCCCTGTTGGCCGTTTGGGTCATACTGGTGGCACTGCGGCTCGCGAATGCGCGCGGCCAGCGGATTGTTAATCGCCCGCGGCGGCGTCGCTCATCTTAGAGCCGGCAGGCAATCACGTGCAGCCACGTGGTCTGCGCCCGCCGGACGTCACCGGCGGCGCGCAGTTCAAGCACCTCGAACGACGCTTGCTCCAACAGCGGCCGCAGTTTTTCGGCAGACCAATAGGTAAAGTAGCGTGGTGCACCCAACTTTTCATCCGACCAAGCCGAGCCCTCACCCTGTTTGACGCTACACGCGAAGACGCCTCCCGGCTGTAAACTATCGTATACTTTCTTGATGACATGAGCGGTTTCATCCGGGGTGAAGTGCAGCAGCACCGCATTCGCAAAGACCATAGCGTACGGTCCGCCGAGCTCATCGGTGATCGCGTCTAATACATCAGCGGCGTGACCCTGCCGGCGCATGAGGTCGACAAAGGCTTTGGCCGCGTCCGTGCGGCGTACCTGGTAGCCGCGGGACTCCATATAGTCGGCATCACGACCGAAGGCGCTGCCGAATTCTAAGATTGTGCTGCCAGCGGGCACGAGCGCCAACGCCCGATCGATCCACTCTTTGAAAGCGTCGCTTGAGACGTGCGGCGTGCCTGCCAGGTATTCCTGCACGTGCTGCTCATATGCCTGGAGCGTTTGACGGTTAGTATCGCTCTGCTGCATTACGCCTTGCCATCTGTCAACTGTCGCGTAAAATCTGCAGGATATTTAAAGCGTAGCCGGACGGCTGCCTCGTCTGGTGCAACCCAGTCGTAGGATGTATGCTCTTCGCTCAGCGTGACGACGGCCGAATCGGGAATGGTTGCCTTGTAGATCATGAGGAGGAGGCTGACCGTACCGATATTCGGCACAGGAATTTCCATCGGCGAAATAACAGCGGTAAAGAATGAGATGTCCCGCACCTCCCGGACACCGGTTTCCTCCGCGACTTCGCGCCGAAGGGTCTCGTCGGCCGTTTGGCCCGTCTGGATCCGGCCGCCCGGGATATCCCAGTGCGGCCCGGCGCCATGCAACGGCACGGTCTTGAGCACCAATATGTTTCCTTCGGCATTTGTTATCAGGGCCTTTACGCCAACATGGAATAGCTGCTCATGCGCCATCAGTTTTCTCCAGTATGTCTGCAAGCTCGCGCCGCATGGTTATCAAGTCAGTATACAGTATAGTCTGCATGCCGACGCCGCGCGCCCCGGCGCAGTAGTCCTCACGGTCATCAACCATCACACATTCGGCTAACCGCACGCCGAGGCGTTCAGCTGTAATCTCATACGCCTGGGCTTCCGGCTTGGCATAGCCAACCACCCCTGATGCCACGACGACGTCAAAGTGAGCCGCCAGCTCCTCGGGCGTGAAGCGCGCCTCCAGCCCGCGGCTGCTGGTATTGCTGAGCAGTGCGGTCTTGTAGTGTG
>DASZYD010000029.1:0-12890 GCA_035545555.1 Saccharimonadales bacterium (SeqCode)
AGGCCGGCGCGTACCAGGATGCCTGCCGCCCGGTTGGCGTTCCTAATCGTTTGCACAATGTCGGGCTCGGCCTTGTAGAGGATAAGATTGACGAGCTGTCCGTCCTCCAGTTGCACCACGTGCGATTCGTTGCGGTAGCCTTTTTCTACACGCAGCATTGCAGCCGGCCGCAACCCGTAGGCGCGGATCGCACGCAGTACGGTCGCGTCGTCCATAGTTACTTCTGTACGGCGTAGTGGAGCAGCAGCGTACTGTCATTGAGATGCTGCTCATCCAATAATCGGAGCCGCGTCCGGGCCGGGCCCGCCAGCAGAGGCACACCTTGGCCGAACAGCACGGGCTCGATAGTGAGGTACAGCTCATCCACCACCCCGCTCGCCAAAAACAGCTGATTGATCGTTGCGCCGCCGGCTATTGCCAATGCCGGGTATCCCTCGTCTGCCAACCGCGCCACCAGCGCCCGCGGCGTTTCGGCAGTCGTTTCTACGCCTTCGCCTTCGATGGTTTCCGGGTGATGCGTATAGATAAGCAGCCGCCGGCCGGGCGGAGCCCGCTTGATGCGGAATGTTTTATATGTGGCCGAGCCCATCACCAGCACGCCAGCCTCTTTGGTTAACCGCCCGAACAAAACACCGTCTTCATGGCTGCGCCAGTCCAACGAGCTCTGCGCGGCCGTTTGTCCCATCAGCCCGTCGGCGGACAGCGCAGCGATGATAAAAACCTTCATGCGCCTGATTATACATGGTAGGGCAGTCGCTTGCGTAGACACAAGCGGCATGCTTAAATGGATACCAGAGCGGTGGGTAACAGCGAAAGGGTACGCATGCAAAGCAAAAACGGCGTGCTGATCGTTATCGAAGGCACCGACGGTACCGGCAAATCGACGCAAGTGGACCTGTTGCGACAGCGGCTCGTAAAAGCCGGCCACGATGTTGCGTTTTTCAAGTTCCCCCGCTACGACGAACCGTCCAGCTATTTTATCCGTGAATACCTGCAGGGCAGTTACGGCGCGGCCAACGATGTCGGCCCATACGCCGCATCGCTTTTTTACGCGCTCGACCGCTACCAGGCATCGTTCGCCATCCGTAAGGAGCTGGCGGCCGGCAAGGTCGTGTTGTGCGACCGCTTCAGCGCGTCCAACATGGCTCACCAGGGTACCAAATTCACGAATATCGAGGAACGCCGGGGCTACTTCCTGTGGATCGATAACCTGGAGTTCGAAATCCTGCACATTCCGCGCCCCACGCTTACCTTGGTGCTCAACACGCCGCTTGTGCTGGTGGAGCAACGCGTCGCCGAGCGGCCAGCGTCCAGCGCACACATCAAAAAAGATGTCCACGAGGCAAGCGCCGAACATCTCAAGCGCTCATACGAGGTATATCTGGATCTGTGCCAGCTGTTTCCCAAAGACTTCACGCGGATCGACTGCGTCCGTGGCGACGCATTGCTGAGCGTTGCAGAAATCGGCAACTTACTGTGGCAAAAAGTGGCTCCGCTGCTGCCGCCACCGGATGAACACCACCCAAAAGCAACCGCCGCCGAAGCCTCGGCGGCGCCGTCGACCGCCACCAATAACCCGTACATCACCGCCACGGCAGGGCATACGCAGATCACCGAAGCCGGCTATGACTACCTGCGCGACGTCGTGACCGACCCGCGTGGCCAAATCTACGCTTTCACCAACCAGCTCAGCCCGATAGCCGTCGCAGCGGCCATGGCACGTCTGTCGCAGCGCGGCGATGATCTGCGCGTCACTGTACTCGACGAGTTCGCGCTGGCCCAGGACGCTGTTGCAAAGCCCGTCGGGCGCGCCACCTCCGCCTCCGGCGATGACTCAGTTAACCAGCTGGCCGGCATGCATATGGCCGTCGAGCGGGCTTCGCTGCTGCTTGCCAAGAAGATAGAGCAGGGTCGGCCGTATGGCTGTCTGGAACAATCCCCACGGCATGTCTATTTCGATCAAAAAGACGAACAGGGCCACTACCGCTACTTTGTGCCGCCGGAGCTACCGCCCGACATCGCAGCACAGTACCGCGCCAGTATGGATACGCTGTTTGACCAGTATGCGGCAATAGTGCGTCAGCTGATCGATCATCTTGCCGGCGTATCAGTGACGCCGGCCAAAGAACGCGATGCAATCTGGCGCGCAGCCGTTCGCGCCGAAGCCTGTGACGCAGCACAGGCAGTGCTGCCCATCGCCACCACGACCACCATCGGCATGTTCGCCTCCGGCCAGGCGTTAGAGAGTTTGGTCAGGCGTTTACTTGGCGATGAGCTACCTGAGGCGCAGCGAACAGGCAGCCAACTGCTCGATGAAGCGCGCAAGATCATGCCCGACATCCTGGAGGGTGCAGCGAACGCCTACCGTCCTGCTACCCATACCGCCGTGCAGCAGCTTGCCGAACACTACCTGCCGGCCAATCACGCCGACCGGCAGGAGGCCATCACCCTCAGCAGCTTCTGGCCGCGCAACGAACTGGACCTGGTGCCCGACTTGCTCTACGAGCACAGCGACCAGCCGTTGGCAACCATCAAAAAAGAGGTCGACCGCTGGCCGTATGACCGCAAAGCTGCCGTTTTGCAGACGTACATAGGCGGGCGCGCCGACCGCCGGCACAAACCCGGCGGGGCCTTCGAAAAGGTGCATTATAGATGGGATGTTATCAGCGACTTTGCCGTCTTTACAGATCTGCAGCGTCACCGTGTGGCCGACCACCTGGCATGGCAAGCGCTGTCGCCGCGCTACGGCTTCGATACGCCGCAGCTCATAGAAGATGCGGGGTTGAGCGAGCCGTTCGAAGCCTGCTTTGACGCCAGCCTCCGCCTCTACAGCCTCCTGCAGGCCAACGGTTACGCGCGCGAGGCGCAATATGCTACCCTGCAGGGGCACAACATGCGCTGGACGATGACGCTCAATGCGCGCGAGGCATGCTGCCTTCTCGAGCCGCACACCGGATCACAGGAGTATCCTGCCTGCCGCCAGCTCATCCGGCAGATGTACCGCAAGCTGGCCGAAGTCCACCCGCTGTTGGCAGCAGGTATGCGTTTGGTGAAGCAGGACGAAGACCCCGAGCGCAACCGGCCAGCAGCCAGGTAGCTCAACCCGCACCCCAGGACGATCCGAAAGCGGTTTGACACTGCCGCCGCCCAGGCGTATGATGGCCCCGTAATGTCACAGCAGTTTATTATGCTTTGCGTCATGCTCGGCTCGAAGGAGCTCGGCTAGTCGTAGCATAATTTGCAGAAAAACGACACCGGGCTCCAAGAGCCCGGTTTTTTGATAAAAGGAGCATTATGACCGACCAACCGCCAGCACCCCGTAGCACCAATAGGACCGAGGACATCCTGCGGGACTTGGTGGCTTTTCCCAGCGTGACCGGCGACTACGCCGCCAACCACGCCGCTATCGAATATATCGACCGTTTCCTGCGCGGCCGGGGCATGCTCGTACAACGGTTTGCATGGGACAATGTCGAATCGCTGGTAGCCACCACGCGCCCGACGAAAACACCTGCCGTTTTCCTGATGGGGCATATAGACGTCGTTACGGCGCCGTCCCACCTGTTTAAACTGGAGCACCGCGACGGCAAATATATCGGCCGGGGCGTACTGGATATGAAAGGGCCGGTGGCGGCGTACTTAGGCACAGTCAACGCCTTGGCTCCGCACCTAGCCGATTACAACTTCGGCATCATGGTCACAACCGATGAAGAGGTCGGCGGCCTGCACGGCGCAGCCAAGCTAGCCGAGGCCGGCTACGGGGCACATGCCATGGTAGTGACCGATGGTACACCCGACTGGAGCATGGAGCGGCTCGCGAAAGGCATCTGGCATTTTACGGTCGAGACAACCGGCCGCAGTGCACACGGTTCACGGCCATGGGAAGGGGAGAACGCAATCGACAAACTCGTGGCGGTTATCGCAGACATAAAGGCACTCTTCCCCGAACAGAGCCCGGACACCAATACCATGAATGTTGGCGTCATCGGCGGCGGCCATGCGACGAATCAGATCCCGGCGGCAGCCAGCGCCAACCTTGACCTCCGTTTTGTCAGTGTCGCCGATCAGCACCGACTCACCCGGCAAGTACTCGATATCGTGGAGCGTCATGGCGCGACGCTGACCTATACGGTCAAAGCTGATGCCGTCGAGAGCGATCCGGCCAATCCGTATCTGGCAGCCTATGTAGCATGCACCGAGCGCGTTATCGGCCGTCCGGTCAAATGGGTAACCTCGAACGCTGCCAGCGACGCTCGCTGGTTTGCCTTGCGGGGCATACCCTGCGCCGTGTCGTACCCGCGCGGCGGTGACCATCATGGCCCATCCGAATGGATCGGCGATGAAACGCTGGCGCAGATGGAGCAAATCTATGGCGCCTTTCTGCACAATATCGCCCGCGTCAGAAAGTCCGCCGGACGCCACGCCGCACTCACACGTTGACCCCTGTAACGGACTCTGCTATACTGTTGGGTGATTGCCAAAGACAGCGACGAGAGAAATCTTTAAGAATGTCGCCGAGGTAAACACTCAATAGCAGCAGTGTTGACGTCTTTGGAAACAAAGGCGTTTTTTGTTTGGCACATCACCGCGAGTCGTACGGTCGATCGCTCCGGTCAACACCCTCGTAAATAGGGGATCAATCAATGGCTCTAACCAAAGCGAAGAAGAATGAAGTTGTCACGGAAGTCGCGGACCTGCTCGGCAGTTCCAAGATGACCGTCGTAGCCAAGTACACCGGCACCGGTGTCAAACAGCTGCAGGCACTGCGCCGTCAGGCGCGCGATAACGGCACTAAGGTCAAGGTGGTCAAAAACCGCCTCGTCCGCCAGGCCGTATTGCAGACCGAACGGCTCAAGGGCGCCGACACCAGCGCGCTGGAAGGCATGCTGTTGTACGCCTTCAACGCCAGCGACGAAGTGGCAGCCGCGCAAACGCTGGCCGCATTCGCCAAGACCACGCCGACTTTGGAATTCGTAGGCGCGCTCAGCGCCGACGGCAAGTTCCTGAGCGCCGACGAAGTCAAGACCCTGGCCGCCTTGCCAAGCAAGAACGAGCTCATCGCCCAAGTTGTGGCAACCCTCACCGCACCGCTCAATGACGTGGTGAACGGTCTGTCCGGCAACCTGCACGCACTGCTCGATGGCGTTGCCGCCAAGGCCGTAAACTAATTATAAGGAGAATACCATGGCAGATTTGAAGAAACTGGCCGAGGAGCTGACCAAGCTCACCGTCCTGGAAGTCAACGAGCTCAAGACCATCCTGAAGGATGAGTACGGCATCGAGCCGGCCGCTGCGGTTGCAGCTGTCGCTGCTCCGGCAGCTGGTGACGCTGCTCCGGCCGCCGAAGAGAAGGCCGAGTACGACGTCGTCCTGAAGGACGCCGGCGCACAGAAGGTCGCGGTCATCAAGGCCGTGAAAGACCTGACCCAGCTGGGCCTCGGTGAGGCCAAAGCGCTGGTCGACGGCGCACCGAAGGTCGTCCTCGAGAAGGCCAAGAAGGAAGACGCTGAGAAGGCCAAGAAAGCCCTCGAAGAGGCTGGCGCTACCGTCGAGCTGGCGTAGCCATCGTACCGCTCGACCGAAAACCGTGTGGTTATATAACCACACGGTTTTTAGTATCGCTGTGCCAGCGGCATCCATGGCCGACCCCAGCGAGGTTGCACAATACGTTTTCATGGTGTATCGTTTACCGACATAGTAATCTTGAGGAGAGGAGACCCACATGAGGAGCGGGGAAATTTTTGCGACTGGTTTGTTGTTTGCTGAGGCGGCAGGTGCGGCCATGGGTGGGGTGCCCGGCGATGCCCATACATAGACCACCGCGTACGAACAGCAAGCCCCGCGGGCACAAGTGGCGTTTTACGAAGGGGTGCTGCCCTCCGAGCTTGCCGTCCAGAGCCTCCATGAGCGGCTCGGCCTCACTATCACCACGGCGCCAGAGGACGACAATGGCTTGTGCCCGGCTCCGGGCCATCCCGACCAAGGCGACGTGACATACCTCGGACCAAACGACACCGACCCTGTCTGCACCAACGACAGCCTCCTCGCGAATCCTTGGGACAACCCGTATGTCTGCCCAAATAATACCGTCCATGCCGGCACCGTATACGACACAACCGATCCGGCCGGCTACGCGCAGTGCGGCAAAACTATCAAATCTACGCCCACGCCGCAGCCGGCCACAACGCCAGCAGTCACGAGCGCCGACGTAGCAAATAGCCTTAGTGCCGGTCAGTGTGTTGAAGGCCTTGCAACCATAGGCGTCATGGGGCTGATTGCGTACGGTCTGATGCGAGCAAGCTCGCAGCGCAGAAGACCGTAGGCTTATCCACAGGCAGCCCAGCGAGAACAGGCAGCGCGCTTTTTGCTTTGACTTGACTTTGCAAACATGTTAGGTTTAGGAGTAGGTGGCCATAAAAGTGAGAGACAACGGGATGGCGGATATACCAGAAAAACAAATTAAACGGCTCAAGGCGCTGATCCAGGAGGCAGAGACCAACCTGGCGGCTGCGACTGAGCTGTTGATCAGCCTGGTGGGAGACGATGTAAAAGTTGCGCCGATCGCGCGCGACGATACGCTTGGCAAAGTGATCGAGGGGGTCTTCGACGGCCAGAACATGGTCGGCAGCGACGGCAAAACCTATCCGGTGCCGGCAAACTATGCATCAAAGTCAAAGCTGGTGCAGGGCGACATCCTCAAACTGACCATCGCCGACGACGGCACGTTCTTGTATAAGCAGATCGGGCCGATTCCGCGCAAGCAGGTGGTAGGCACGCTCAAGCTGGAAGGCGGCCATTACTACGTCGACGTGAATGGCAAGAGCTTCCGCGTGCTGCTTGCCAGCGTGACCTACTTCAAGGCCAAGCCGGGCGACCAGGTCAGCGTCAATGTTCCCGAAGACGATTCGAACGCCGAGTGGGCCGCGCTCGAAGCCGCATTATAAACAGTACCGGCAGTCTATTAAATCTTGATTATGTCGCAGCCGCCTGAGGCGAACCAGCTCACGGTATATACCCAGAATATGGCCGTCGATAACGGCCCGTACAGACAGCGCTACGAAAGTTTCGGCGCGGAAATCCGCGCACGGCAGCCCGACATCGTCGCTGCCCAGGAGGTGTCGAACTATGGCCACGGGTACCTCAACGAGCTAACGGCTGGGCTGGGTGGCACGTACCAGTTGCTGTGGGCGCCGATCTACCCCGGCCAGGCCGAACAAGGCAGCGTTATTATTACGAACCGCTCGGTCATACGCGATGAAGTAGTCCGGGCGCCCAGTGGCGAAAATGACGTCCAGCTAGCCGTTATCGCTGCCAGCGGCCGGAATGTGGCCATCGGCAGCACTCACAACAAGATGCCGCCGCGGTATGAAGCGCTACGGCAGCACAAAATGCGTGAGCTGGTTGGCTGGCTTGGACATGTGGCGATGCAGGAACTGCCGCTGGCGGCCCATATCATCGCCGGCGATTTTAACGCTCCGCCATGGCCGCCGTTTTACCGTACGGCGCAACTCATGGAGCAGACCCTGGGGTATCTATCAGCCTCGAAGGTCTTCCACGGCAAGGAGCAGCCGACGTTCCCGGCGCTGTCGTTCAGTGAGCTGGAGGCCGGCCACTACCTAAAGCCCGGGGAACTGAAGGTATTTCGGGTGCTTAGCTGGCTGCTCTCGCGCTACACGCTTGACTACCAGTTCTTCAAAGGCGCCGTTCGACCCGTTGCTGCCGAAGTGGTGATGCCCAACGGCCACGGGCCGATATCAGATCACTACGGCCTGTCGGTCACGTATGAAGTGGCGGCCGCGTGAGCGCTTGTAATTTATACATTCGAAAAACGGCGCGCATCCTCCTATAATCTGCAGTGATGGGGCAGGCGTTATACCGAAAATACCGGTCGAAGTCGCTCGCTGAGATTGTGGGGCAGGAGCACATTACCCGCACGCTGCAGCGTGCTATCGAAAGCGGGCGTATCAGCCACGCCTATCTGTTCACGGGGCCGCGCGGCGTGGGCAAGACCAGTATCGCGCGCATCCTGGCGCACGAGCTGAACGGCGTGCCGTACACCGGCGAAGACAGCCACCTCGACATTATCGAGATTGATGCCGCATCGAACGGCGGCGTGGACGAAGTGCGCGACCTGCGCGACAAAGTATACATTGCGCCCAGCAGCGGCACATATAAGGTGTATATCATCGATGAGGTACACATGATGACCACCTCGGCGTTTAATGCCCTGCTCAAAACACTGGAGGAGCCGCCGGCGCATGCGGTGTTCATCCTGGCAACGACCGAAGCCCACAAGTTGCCGGCAACCATTGTCAGCCGCACGCAGCGGTTTACGTTCAAGCCGATCCCGCGTCCCCAGGTGGTAGCCCACCTGCGCGAGATTGCCGACGCCGAGAAAATTACTATTAGCGATGATGCGTTGGATCTGATCGCCGAGCATGGCGGCGGGTCGTTCCGCGACAGCATCAGCATGCTCGATCAGGCCGGCAGCTCAGGCGAGAAGGTCGACCGCGCGTTTGTCGAACGGCTGCTTGGCGTGCCGCCAGCCGGTGCGGCCTCCGAGCTCCTGGACCGCATAGCAGCCCACGATCTGGGTGGCTTGGCGGTCTTACTCGGCAAACTGCGCGGCGACGGCTTCCAGGCGGCAGCTATCGCCCGGCAGTTGGGCCAGGCACTCCGCGCCGGTTTGCTCGAAGGCACGGCCAGCTTGCCGCGAACCGCTACACTCGCGCTGCTCACCAGGCTGATTGACGTACCAGCTTCACACAATCCCGAGCAGTTATTGGAAATTGTCCTTCTAGAGGCGGCGCTACCCGCCGAAACGACACCGGCGGCAGTTGCTGTCACACAGCCGCCGCCATCGCCGGCACGACTACCCGCCGCTATAGTGAGTGAGCCCACCCCGGCCCCTGCGTCCATACCGCAACCGGCAGCACGTACAGCCGCTACGCCCGGTGAGATCACTGAGACACCGGCGGCCGCAGATGCACCGCCGGCAGATCCCGCACCTACAGGCGACGGCCAACCCATCACCGCGGCGCAATGGCAACAGGTGCTGGAATCACTCAAAAAGCAGTACAACACGCTCTATGGCATCATCCGCATGGCCCGGCCGGAGTTCCTGGCAGGACGCGTAGTACTGACATTCGGGTTTGCCTTTCACCAGAAGCGCGCCAATGACGCCAAAAACAAGAAACTTCTCACCGCCGTACTGGAAGAAGTAGCCGGCGGGCCGGTAGCCATTGAGTGCAAATACGACAAGACCGCCACGCCGCCTGGGCCGATGATTGCTATGGCGCCTGCGGCCGCTCCGGCGGCGGCCTCGGCCCCGCCAGCAGCAGGTGCGCCGTTAGAAGCCATAAGTAATATCTTTGGCGGCGGCGAACTGCTAGAATCGTAGGGAAGATATGAGCCAGAGGGGAGTACCACCGCCGCGCGATGATGCGGCAGCCAAGCAGCCGCCGCACAACGACGAAGCTGAAGCGTCGCTGTTGGGTGCGGTACTGATTGATAACGATGCCATCGTCAAGATTGCCGATGCTGTCACGCCGCACGACTTCTTCGATGCGCGGCATCAGCATATCTACGAGGCAGTGCTGGCGCTCTACGAAAAACGCAGCGCCATTGATGTGCTGACGCTGGCCGACCAACTGCGCAGCAGCGGCTACCTCGATCTTGTCGGCGGTGCAGCGTATCTTACCGAGCTGACAAATTTTGTTCCGACCGCCTCGCACGTCGAACAGTACGCCGAGATCGTCGTGCAAAAGGCGCTCCGGCGCCGGCTTATTACCGCATCCCAAGATATCGCCGGGTATGGCTACGATGAAGCGTCCTCGCTCAAAGAGCTGATCGAGCAGGCCGAAACGCGCTTGTTTGAGGTCAGCCAGCAGCATGTCCAGCAAACGGTCGTGAGCCTCGAGACCATTCTGGCCGACAGCTTCGAGCGTCTGGACGAACTGCACCGCGACAAAAAGAAATTGCGCGGCGTACCGACCGGCTTCCGCGACCTGGACGATTTGCTCGCCGGCCTACAGCGGTCAGACCTGTTCATCCTCGCCGCGAGACCGAGCATGGGGAAAACTGCCCTCTCCTTGAACCTGGCGCACAACGTGGCCGTGCACGCCAAGCAGCCGGTGCTTATCTTCTCGCTCGAAATGAGCAAGGAACAGCTGGTCGACCGCCTGCTCAGCATGGAATCCGGCGTGGACGCGTGGGCGCTGCGCACCGGCAACCTGACCGATGCCGACTTCGAGAAGCTGGCCGAGGCCATGGGTACGCTCAGTGAGGCGCCGATGTTCATCGACGACACGCCGGGCATCACCGTCAGTGACTTGCGTACCAAGGCACGGCGCGAGGCACACCAGCACCAACTCGGGCTGATCATCGTCGACTACCTGCAGCTGATGAGCGGCGGCAGTCGTTTTGGTGGCTCCGACAACCGCGTGCAGGAAATCTCCGAGATCTCCCGCGGCCTGAAGGGCATCGCCCGTGAGCTGAACGTACCGCTCATGGCTCTCAGCCAGCTCAGCCGCTCGGTCGAAAGCCGCAGCCCGCAAATCCCGCAGCTGGCCGACCTGCGCGAGTCCGGCTCCATCGAGCAGGACGCCGACGTTGTGGCGTTCATCTACCGCGAGGAATACTACAACCCCGAGACCGAACGTAAAAAAATCACCGACATCCTGGTCAAAAAGCATCGCAACGGCCCGACCGGCAACGTCGAACTCTATTTTGACAATGAAAAGCAGCGCTTCCGCACCATCGACACCCACCATGCCGGCGATCCGTTCGCGGCGTGAGTGCCATGCTACAATGGGTTGAAGATGAGAAAGCTCCGCGTGCGTGTACCGTCGTGGGATAGGTGGCGCCTGATTGGCGCTACGGCCGGTGCGGCGGCTATTGCGCTCTGTACCCTATGCGTCCACCTCGGTTCTTTGGCGCCGCGGCTCAGCCCCGGCGAACAAGCCACGGCCGGTGCGGCCCGGCAATGGCATAGTATCCTGGCCGACCCGCAGCATGCGCCCTTCAAACTGCTGACATATCTCGCCAATCTGGCGCTACCTCACTGGCCGCTGCTGGCGGCGCGGCTGCCGGCCGTACTGCTGGGCGCGGCGTCGCTGACAATCTTTCTCTACATCATGCACCGATGGTACGGCCGCCGCACCATGGTGTTCGGCTTTGCGCTGCTCCTCTGCGCCGCGTGGTTTCTGCACATCAGCCGCTTTGCGGGCGTGGAAGTGGAGTATATGGCAGATGTCTTTGCACTGATTGCCGTTCATGTCGGCCTCTACGATCACGATGACTCGCTGCCGATGATCTTTGGCTGGATGGCGGTCAATCTGCTGCTCTTGTTCATCCCCGGCATGGTGTGGCTGGTGATCCTCAACACAGCCCTGCAATGGCGGGGTGTACTGCATGCATGGCAACAGTTGTCGCTGTGGTGGCGCGTGGCCACAGCGGCGCTTGTCGCCGCCGGCGTAGGGGGAATAGCTGACACTATCGTCCGCACGCCAAGCTTGTGGACCGGCTGGCTTGGATGGCCGGATCGGTTGCCAGCTTGGCACACCGTACTCCGGCAGCTCTGGGGTACCCTGACAGCAGTTGTATACCAGGGGCCGCACGATCCGGCGCTGTGGCTCGGCCGCCTGCCGCTTCTGGACGCCTTTACCATATGTATGTTTCTGGCCGGCAGTATCTTCTACGCGACACACTGGCGCGCCGGGCGCACGCAGCTGCTGGCCGCCTATTTCCTCCTTGGCGTCGTGCTGGCCGGCTTGGGCGGACCGGTAGGCATCAGCGTGCTCGTGCCTATTATCTACATCGTGGCCGCCGGAGGCATCGCCTATGTCCTGCACTTCTGGCTCCGTACGTTCCCGCGTAACATCCTGGCCCGCGGTACCGGCATTGTCATCGTCAGCCTCGTGCTTGGCCTGAGCTGCTTTTATAACCTCAAGCAGTATTTCATTGCCTGGCCGGTCAACCCTGAGGTTACGGCCGTATATCGCCGGCCGGCGCCTTAGCCGCTGGCATCTGATACAATAGAGTAAGCAGTAGACGCGGCCGGCGCCGCACAATGAAAGGAACAGGGATTATGAGTCGGTTCGACCAGGCAAAAATGCTCCTCAAGATGAAGAAGCTGCAGAAAGAACTGCAGCACGAAATCATTGCCATTGAGAAAGGCGACGGCGCCGTCAAGGTAGAGATGACCGGCGACCAGAAGCTCAAGAAAATCAGCATTGACCCGGAATATGTCGACCTCGACGATGTGCACCAGCTGGAGCGCTGGCTGGAAGAAGCGGTGCGTGAGGCCATTCAGGAAAGCCAGCGCGTCGCGGCGGCCAAAATGCAGCCGATGATGGGCGCGTTGGGCAACCTCGGCCTGTAACATAACTGGTGTGCCATGCAGGTATTGCCGCCGGCTCTGACCAATCTGATTGACGCTTTCGGCGCCCTGCCGGGTGTAGGGCCGCGTACCGCCGAGCGGTACGCGTACTATTTGGTAAAGCGTGACGGTGATGTCAGCCGCAAGCTGGCCGAAGCCCTGCTAACTCTCAAAAACGGCGTCGGCTACTGCCGTAAAACATTTGCCCTCGTACCGGCCGGACAGGAGCTGTCTGATCTGTACACTGACCCGGCCCGCGATAAAACGACCGTGGCCGTGGTGGCCGAACCGTTTGACGTCGTGGCGCTCGAAGCCACCGGGCAGTACCGCGGCACGTACCACGTGCTGGGCGGGCTGGTATCGCCGATTGACGGCGTCGCGCCGGAACAATTGCGCATCAGGGAGCTGGTCCAGCGCATTGACGATGACCATGTTGTAGAGATTATCCTTGCTACCAACGCTAGCGTGGAGGGGGAGTCGACTGCGCTGTATATCCGCCAGCAGATCGGCG
>DASZYD010000030.1:0-21622 GCA_035545555.1 Saccharimonadales bacterium (SeqCode)
CGTCGGCCCGTATCAAGAGTCCTTTCGGCCCGACGCTGAATACCAGATTGCCGTTCAAAAGGTAGCCGGTACCGCCGAACATCTTCCGCCTGGAGACGGCCATGTCCCAAGCAGCCACAACCGCATCCACCCGCCCCGAAATAGTCTCATCCGCCGCCATGATTTACTGCAGGGTACCGGTTAGCTCGCCGACAGCCACACGGGTCTGTGCGGCGGTGTCGCGGTCACGGACGGTGACGGTGCTGTCGTCAAGTGTTTGAAAATCGATGGTGATGCACGCGGGGGTGCCGATTTCGTCCTGGCGGCGGTAGCGCTTGCCGATGTTGCCGTTGTCGTCCCACATCACCATGCCCAATTCTTTCTTCAGCATAGCATAGACCTCGCGCGCTTTGGCCACCAGCTCGGGCTTGTTCTTGAGCAGCGGGAAGACCGCTGCTTTGACCGGTGCCAAATCCTTATGTAGCTTCAGCACTGTCCGCGTCTCACCGTTTCCCAGGCCCTCCACCGTATATGCATCGCACAGTACGGCCAAGAAGGCACGGCCCATACCCATCGATGTTTCCAAGATCCAAGGAATATACTTTTCGCCGGTCGCCGGGTCGTGATAGGACAAGTCGGTGCCCGAGAACTTCATGTGCTGCGTCAGATCGTAGTCGGTGCGGTCATGGATGCCCTCCACTTCGTCAAAGCCGAGCGATGGGAAGTTATATTCGATGTCCCACGCATCTTTCGCATAGAATACCAGATGCTCGTGCTGATGCCAGCGCAGGTTTTCGGGCTTGATGCCAAGGTTCACCCACCAGTCCCAGCGCCGTTGTTTGATGCGTTCATACTCGTCTTTGTTCTGATGCGGACGAATGAAATACTGGGTATCTGCCTGCTCGAACTCGCGCGTCCGGAATAAGAAATTGCGCGGGCTGATCTCGTTACGGAACGCCTTGCCGATCTGCGCGATGCCAAACGGGACTTTGACCGGCATGGTATCGACCACGTTCTTAAAGTTCAGGTAGATGCCCTGGCACGCTTCGCCGGGCAAATACACCGGACGCTTATCCTCGCCGGTGAAGTCGCCCAAGTTTGACTTGACCAGCAAATTGAAAGCTTTAACGGCAGTAAAATCCTTATTGCCACACTTCGGGCACTTGATCTTGCTGCGGTTCTCGTCGAAGAGTTTGTTGAGTTCCTCCTCGCCCATTTTCTCGTCCGCCGCCACGCCGATAGCGCCGAGCTCTTTGTCGACCCGGATACGCATGTGGCAGACTTTGCACTCTGCCAATGGGTCCGAAAAGCCGCTCAAGTGCCCTGAGGCTTCCCATGTCTTGGGGTGCTTGAAGATAGCGGAATCGAGGCCTACGAAGTCGTCACGGTCGTATACATTCGCCTTCCACCAGGACTTTTTGATGTTGTTGAGGAGTTCTACGCCATTGGGGCCGAAGTCGTAGAGGCCGGCTTCACCGCCGTAGATCTCACTGCCCTGATA
The DNA here is from genome assembly GCA_035545555.1 of Saccharimonadales bacterium (SeqCode). GTDB lineage: Bacteria > Patescibacteriota > Saccharimonadia > Saccharimonadales > UBA4665 > JANWHZ01. The sequence continues at coordinate 1,481 of DASZYD010000030.1, forward strand.
CACAAATCCGCGCCGTTTGGCCAGGCTGGCGATGTCATCCAAGCTCACGCTGCTCATAGTCTCATACCTTTCAAAAGTTACTGTCGATCGGTCTACAAAGGAAAATCAGCGCAGGCTTGCGCCGTCGCCCCGGACCGATCCGTAATTGCCGGCAACTTTTGAGACGTTGCTCATGAGCAGCATTATACCAGGTCATATTCTCTTTGACACCCGGGCCGGTGATAGCGTATAAGAAGCACGATGAGTGAGTTTCGGGGCGCCGGACGCAACGAACAGCCCGTACCGCGTGAGCGCATGCTTGTCTATCTCGGCCATATTATCAGTGCGCTGGGAGCACCGCTGCCCGAGCGCGCTGCCGGGCCGAACGGATTGAGCGAATATGCACGGCGGCGGGGTTTCAGCCACCATGATGCACGCCTGCTGCAGGATGCCGGCCGGTTGGCATTGCGCACGGCGGCTCACGTAGCCGAACAGCTGGCCCTACTGCTGGAGGATAAAAAGCAAACGGTCTGGGAAACATCCGCCGATGGCAGCCGGACCCTGTTGGAACCGCCGGACGGTACAGCCAAGCGCACCACCAACCCCTACGATGGTATTGCCTTCCAGCTGCTGATCGCGGGCGTTGACGGCCAGCAGACCATTGGAACAGAAACTGGCGCCGAACGCCTCATGCGCATCGAAGCCGGGAGACGACGCATGGCCGTCAAAGGGCGCCAGATAGACCATACGATTCTCCGCTTCGCGATACCGCCGGTATCCATACCGGCCGGCAATACCCTGTATGCCTCATCGCTGAGTATTGAGGCGCTGACGTCTACCGTCGGCCTGATCGTCAAGTCGACCGACCGGGAGGCGGTAGCCCTTGGCTTTGCGCTGCCAAGTCTGCCGCACCAGGATGAGGAACCGGCGGCGCGCTGGGGTGATGTGAACCAGGCACTGATACTCGATACAACCAAGCTTGAGCAATTCCTGACTACCAACACCGTCTCTTTCCCGAACGAGCTGACCCTCGGTGACCCTGATCACCCCACCGTCTATAGCCCAGTGACCGTGCTGGACGGTGTGGCAACCGGGCTGGTCTGGATCCATGCCCAACTGCAGCCCCGGCCTCGCCCGGAAGAAGGTATCTAACACGGCTGTCACAACCCGAATACTTGGGTGTAGATACTGCGGACAAGCGGGATGCAGCCGGCGGCGAGTGTAGCGCTCCCCTGCACATTCTGCAGCACTTTAGGGGCGCAGCCGGCAAACGTAAGGCGCAGAAATTTGATAGCGGCGGCCTCAAACGGGCCACCGGCCACCGGTCGAAAGGCCATGGCGTTGTAGTCAAATGCATAGGTGCCGTCAGCGATGAGTTTACTCCCGGCAGTATCGGTCTGCAGGTTCGGGCCGTGACCGCCCAGTCGTAGTAACTGGGCATCAAACCAGAGGCTGATGATTGCCTCGTCGATGGTCACATCATCCAGCGCCGCAAAAGCATGTTCTAGCAGATGGAAATAGGCCGGCTCCGGTGCATCCTCGGTGATCTTGTCGAGTGTTTTTATAAGGTCGTACCCCAGCTGCACGCGTCGCAGGTCGCCGGTGATGCGGCCATAATGCCGGCTGAGGCGCGCCGATACCAGCGTGCCGATGTCGCCGCGGCCGCGGATATACGTCAGCTCGCTGACGCTGAACAGCTCAATACCACCAGCCAGCTTGGATTTCACCCGGCGCACGCCGCGGGCCATCAGGCGCAGTTTGCCCTGATCGGGCGTCACCATCGTCACGATCCGGTCGGCTTCACCGTAATTGGTACGTTTGAGCACAATGCCGACCGCCGTCGCCTGGTTCGTGTTCATACGTGCGGCACCGCCGCGATCGCCGCGGCCACCTGGTTGAGCAACCGCTGCAGTGTCGTCTGTGGTTTGTACAGATACGCCGAAATACCAAGGTCGTTCTGCAGCTGGGCGGCGTTGGCGGCGAACTCGGCCGGCGGTACACAGCTCAGGATGATGAGCGGTACATCTTGCCAGTCGGCATAGGAACGAAACTCGTACAAGAACTCCACGCCGCTGTGCGCCACCAGTTGCAGTTCCAAAATCACCAGGTCAGGCCGCAGTCCGTCGGCGGCAGTGATAGCAGCCTGCGCTGTCGCGACGGCATGCACGGCGTGACCGGCACCCACCAGCGCCGCACGGTACGCGCGTGCCAATAGCGCATCCGGCTCGATCATAAGTATCTGCGCCATAGCTCACACCAGCTGTAATTGTGGGTTAAGCGACAGCACGGTACCAAGGCCATACAGTCGGCGCCACCGCGTTGCGGTCAGTCGCGCACGCATGGCATGGAGCAATGCGTCGGCCACGAATACGCCGGCACCGCTCGTATGCGACCAAGGGCCAAGCGGCTGCCGGGCCGTACCGTGGAGCAACCTGCCCTGCCGTAAAGCCTGCGCCGTAAGCTGCGGTGCTTCGCAGTACAGGCCGGCCACCACGCCATATCGGCAGCGGTGAGCCGAAAGCTGTAGCGTGAGCCGCGAAGGCTCGGTCATTGCCGGCAACGCCTCTATGAGAGACGATCCAAGACTTACGAATGCCGCCTGCAGACCCTGGCGGTGGGCCATGACCGGACCGTATTTGCCCTCAATACGTATATCGAGCCGTACACCGTAATTTTCGGCAAGCGGCCCAAGCTGCGTGCCGGCCTCGTAAAGTGCAGACGGTATCGAGACTGGTTCGACATCGAATGTGACGGTCCGGCGGCCGGCCAACTGCACCCCCAGCAGATAGTTGTCCAGCAGCCGCAACGCCACATCGGCAGTCGCCTGAATCGCTGCCAGATCACCCGTATCGGCCGTCTGCTTCCCTAGCTCTGCCTGCCGGGCAATATGTAGCAGCGGCAGTTTTAGCTGCTCAATCACCGACAACAACAATTGTTGCGTCATAATCGGTGGATACGCTTCTAGCTGCTGCGCCGCAAGCACCGAGCCCCCTCTACCCTTCACAATATATACTCAGTATACACCAGCGTCGCTGGCAAGGCAGCGCCGGCATGCCTGCCTATGTCAAGGTGAGAATGAGAAGTTCGGCAGGATGATCGTATCGAAGTCGTTCTGGAAACTCGGCGCTTCCGTCCACAGCTCCAGGGTGGTATTGCGAAGCGGGAGGACGATCATGCTGCCGTTTTTCTGATTCGGCAGCTCTCCGTCGATGCGGGAACCGACGATGCTCGGCACTTTCGCGGCGGCATAGGGCGTAACTTTCGTCTTTCCCTGCTGAACAAAGCCTTCGACGCCGCTCAGGACCACGCTGTACGACTGGTCGACAATCTGCACACGCAACGCAAAAGCCGAACTTCGGCTCTGTATATCCGGCACGTGGTCGGGGTAAAAGTAACCGTTCACGAATGGGCTGCCGTTGCTGTCATCAGCAATGTACGCGCTCCAGGTTTTGGGGTACTGGATCTTGATGCTGCCGTATGCGGCCGGGCCGGTATAGGTACGGAGCGGCCGTTTTTCCTCCTCAGCGAACTGGGCGTCTTTGGCTTTACCTTCTGCATCCTTTGCGGCTGCAACGGCCGTATTGATCTTGGCGTTGACGTTGTCGCGATAGTCGACCATCTTACTGTATGCCCAGCCGCCGAACACCACGGCGCCGACCAGGAATAGGACGGTGATAATAAACGGGATAAGCAATGCGCTGAAACCGCGCTCGGCAACTCTCATACTGCTCATGGTACTAGAGCCGGCACCCCTTTTGCAAGAACCTTAATCTGCCCGGTGGTGATACACTTATTTGTATTCATACAGGAACACGCCGCGGAGTTCCCGGCTGGGCACCTTCTCCGGGATCTCAAATGCAAAGCTCGCCAGTCTGAGCGGCTTATGCGCATACTGCATAACTTTTTTGTGCAGTTTGCCCATGTATCGTGGCAGTAGAAACACGAAAATACCATCGGCCGGCGGCCAGCCCCTGCTCCAGAAGTTGCCGCAAATAACCCGCACGAGGTGCCGGTACTGCCGCGTCCGCCACCTGGCGATCAGGGCGAGCACCGGATTCAGCTCGTAGCCGACCACAGCGATGCCACGTTGGGCAGCGGCCAGCAGCACGATACCATCGCCGCAGCCCAATTCGAGGAGCGTTTGGCCGGGTTTGAGGTCAAGCAGATCAAGCGCAACCGCAACTTGCGGGCTCAGCGTCGGCACGAACGGCGCACCGAAAAGAAGTACAAACCCAAAGCATCCTGAAATCACCGCGGCTATCGCCAGCAGGATAGCCGCTAGCGGCACGCCTAGTCCGCCCCTGCCTGCTGCAGCTTTTGCCGCGTTACAGTGTCTTCGGCGGTATCGAGATAGGCACGCAGCTCGGCCACCAGCTTTTGGCCGCGCTCGTACTTCTGTAATGCTGCATCAACATCCAGCTCGCCGGCCTGCATATCGGCCAGCAGGTCTTCGAGTTCGCGCATCATCGTTTGGTACTCTGCTTTTGCCATCGTCCTTCTATTGTACCTCTTTATTCGGCGTGCGCCCGGAATATACCATTGCCCGTCTCCACTTCAAGCGCATCACCGGTATGGACCTGGCGGCTCGTGCGCACGAGCGTGCGGTCCTGCAGGCGCACAATAGCATAACCACGGCGCATGACCGCGTGCGGGTCGAGAGCCTTGAGCAGCTGCCCGGCAGCCGCGAGGTGCTGCCGGGCAGTTGCCGTGTGCAACTGGAGCGCTTGCTGCAGTGCAGCGGCCTGCCGGCCGACTACCTGACGGTTTTGCGTAATACTATGCAGAGCTGCTTCGTGCAGTTGCCGGGACACAACATCTATATGCCGCTGCACTTCCCGGCGATCGGGCACCAGCAGCTCGGCGGCATTACTGGGCGTACTGGCGCGCCTGTCGGCCGCCAGTTCAGCCAAGCTAAGATCAATCTCGTGGCCGATGGCCGCCAACACGGGCACGCGGCTGGCGGCCACGGCGCGGGCAACCGGCTCCGTGTTGAAAGCATATAAGTCTTCGGTACTGCCGCCGCCGCGCGTCAGTACCAAGACGTCCGGCGGCAGCGGCGCCCGGTTGTACTGGTCAATCGCGGCAACGATCTGTCCCGGCGCTGCTTCACCCTGCACCTGGACGTCAATGCACTCCACCGTCACGCCGCGCCAGCGGGCGTGTAGGATCTTCATAAAGTCGGCATAGGCAGCCGACTCGGTTGAGGTAATGAGCCCGATACGCTTGGGCGGATACGGCAGCGGGCGCTTGCGTGCTTCGTCGAAGAGCCCTTCCGCCTTGAGTTTGGCGGCCAGTAACTCGGCAGCCCGGCGCAACGTACCCTCACCCTCCGGCTGCATACTCATAACGGTGATGCTAAAGCCGTATTGCGGATGCAACCGTGGCCAGCCGCACACGCGCAGCACCATGCCATCCTCCAGCGGGCCGCTCACGTCCCGCACAGTGCCGAAGAAGCGCACGGTGGCACCTTCGTCCTTCAGGTCAAAGAAGACCCAGCGGCTCTTGCTCACCCGATAATTCGCCAGCTCGCCCCGCACTGTTACGATCGGATACGCATACTCGAAGGTCTGATTGACGAGGGCGACAAAGTCGCTAACGCTCAGGATCACATGGTCAATCGGCTCACTCATCGCCTAGCTCGGGTGCCGGTGACGGCCGGCGGAGCGTCTGGTGATACAATGCGTACCCCGGCGGCAGCTGCAGCAGCGTGTTGAGCACGCGGTACATGATGGTCACCGGCAGGCTAAGGCTCACCGGAATGCCGGTCGCCACCAGTACAGAGGTCATCAGCGCTTCATAAATACCTACTCCGCCTGGCAGCACCGAGACCAGACCGGCAAAGTTCGCAATGGCGTATGCCAGGATGACCGCACCGATGTTGACATACGAGCCGAATGCCATGTACACCACATACACGGCCGCCACCTCGGCAATATTGGCCACCAGACTCCACCACACCGGACCGAGCAGCTGACGCGATCGCGATCGCATCAAGATATAGTCCTGATGGAACTCCTCAAACACCTTGCTGGCGCCGGCCAGATTGATCGTCTCCGGGTGGCGCGGACGCACCAGGTGGATCAGCCAGTTCATCCCGACCACGACACTTCGCAAAAACATATGGATACGCGCCTGGCTGCCGATGACATACACAAACAGCAGCGTCCCGACCACGATAAGCGTAGTCAGCGATGCGCCGATCGACAGCACCACGTCGTTGACGTGACCGCGCACTGCCAAAGCGACCATGCCAAAGACCAACAGGATGATAAACGAGCTGAACAGGAGCAAAAGCTTCATACTCTGCACCAGGGTTGCTTTGGCGCCGCGCACCCCGAACTGGCGCAGACGATAGCTGAAGTACGACACGCCGGCCACACCGCCGCTCGGGAATACATGGTTCACGAAGTTCAGTTCCAGCGATACTTTATACATACTCCAATAGGACAACTTCTCGTCGACCATCGCAAACACTTTTTCGTAGAAGCGCGCTTGCGCATGGTAATTGAGCGCCTCGACCGGGATAAGCAGGAGCAGCATCCACGCCTTCACGCGCATGAGGTTGTCCAGCGTCGTCAGCAACTCGCGCCGCAGCCCGAAGCACAGCGCCACCAGCGCCGCAATCGTCAGGATGTTCAACAGCAGCTTCCACCGCCGTTTTATATACGCAGTTGCGCTCATTTGGCTCATTATAACCGAAAAAGCGGGGCAACTTGTATACTGGTAAGCAATGGATGACAGCATCGCAATTTTGGGACGCCAGCCGGCACTGGGCCTGGCCGAGCTGGAGAGCCTGTATGGCGCCGATGCCGTGCGCCCGGCCGGCAGCCAAGCGGCCCGGCTGCGCCTAGCCCCCTGCTCGGTGGATGTTGCGCGGCTTGGCGGCACCATGAAGCTCTGCAAGCTTTTGACGGTACTTGATACGACCAAATGGCCCGCGATCGAGCAGTTCCTGATCGGCGCCGCACCTACCCAAGCCACACGCATGCCTGAGGGCAAAATGCACCTCGGCTTGAGCGCCTACGGTACCGGCGTCTCGCCGCAGCAATTACTGGCTGCCGGGCTCAAACTCAAGAAGGCGATTCATGCGGCGAGCGGCCGCACGGTCCGGCTCGTGCCCAACAAAACGGCCGAACTGAATGCAGCACAAGTATTGCATAACCAGCTCACCCGCCCCAATGGCTGGGAGCTCGTGCTTATCCGTGACGGCATGCAGACCATTGTCGCTCAGACCGTGTCCGTGCAGGATATCGACGCCTACGCTGCACGTGACTTCGGCCGGCCGAAGCGTGATGCCCGCGTCGGCATGCTGCCGCCGAAGCTGGCACAGTTACTGATCAACCTGGCAATCGGTCCCGGCGAGTTCGCTGCTGTGCGGGATAGTCTCTCCGGCGACGTCTGCCGATCTGCCGACAACGCGCAAAAGCTCCGGGCCGATCATGGGCGTACGACGGTGCTCGACCCCTTCTGCGGCACCGGCGTTGTGCTGCAGGAGGCGCTGTTGATGGGCTACCACGCCTACGGCACCGATCTGGAGCCGCGTATGATCGATTATTCGCGCACTAACCTTGCTTGGCTGGCCGAGCGCCGGCGGCTGGGTGATGCGTCACCCGAGCTTGCCGTTGGCGATGCCACGACCTACCAGTGGCAATTACCAGCCGACCAGCCTGTCGCCGTCGCCTCAGAGGCCTACCTTGGCCGCCCCTTCACCGGCCGGCCGGCGCCTGAAGTGCTGGCGCAGACCATGACCGACTGTAACCTCATCATCAAAAAGTTTCTGCGTAATGTCCACGACCAGTTGCCTGCCGGAGCGCGCCTTTGCCTGGCCCTGCCCGCTTGGCAGGTTCGCCCGGGCGAGTTCCGTCATCTACCCCTTATTGACCAGCTCGCCGAGATGGGATATAATCGGGTCAGTTTTGAGCGTATTCGGGATGACGATTTGCTCTATTATCGAGCAGACCAAATTGTTGCCCGACAGCTCCTGGTAATCACAAGGAAGTAAGATGTCACACGTCAAAGCCGGCGGTACCGCCAAAAACGTCAAAGATAGCCCAGGCCAGCGGCTCGGTGTTAAGTTGTATGACGGCCAAAAAGTCAGCGCGGGCCAGATTATCGTCCGCCAGGTCGGCCTCACCAAGCGTGCCGGTGATGGCACATTCCTTGCCAAGGATTACACCATCCACGCTGCCAAAGACGGCGTCGTGCGTTTCAAGGCACGGAAGGTCCGCCTGTTCTCCAACAAATCGGTCCGCCGCACCGAAGTCGTCGTCGAATAGAGGCGAACTGTCCTGATATGCGAAAGAGCCGGGTTTCAGCCCGGCTCTCTTCGACGTCGCCGCCGTATACCTATCGCTGCGGTGCCCGTACCGCCAGCGCATCCAGAAAAGGTACGGCGCTTTGCGGGTCATCCACGCCGGTACCGGCAGCGAACGCAGCTACCACATCGCGCAGCGTGGCCTTGTCGGCGGCCTGTTGGAGGCTGATGAACAAGCCGATGGCAGCTTCGCGGCTGAGCCGGGCTACCTCCTCCGGACGCTCACCCATCGCCGTCAGCTCCAACTTCCGGCCGACCAGTTGCAGCATTTGTGCCATATCCTCGTCGGACAGGCCCTTCAGCTGCGCGGTCTCGGCGGCAGCCGCCTGAATCGTATGCTGCCCGCGCAGCGCCGCAGAGGTCATAAAGCCGACGAGCGTGGCAAGATCTTTGTCCGTGTTCGGCTGCCGCTGGGCTTCTATAAGCTGCCGCCCCGCAAAGTCCATCATCCGTTGATCAACCTGTGCCACCGTGTTTTCGCTTGGGTCATAGATACGGCTCCGCGCCATCTCCGAAAGGGTATGAAAGGCCTCCACCGTGGCCTGCAGTGCCTCAGGCTCTATGCCAGCGGCCGGTATCGCCTCTGGAGGCAACGATTGATTTACACTCGTTCCGTCCATATGTCTTTACTCTACCATAGGTCAGCCGCGCGCAAGAGCTTACAGCCCCAAATGGTGCTTGATACGGTCGATGACGTCGGCAATGACGACCTGGGATTTGACGAGGTACTCATCAACGCCGAGGCTTTCGGCACGCTCGCGGTCGCTATCCTGGCTGAGCGCCGTCAGCATGATGACTTTGAGGTTGGCGGTTTCTGGGGTATTGCGCAGAATGTCCAGCACGTCGAAGCCGCTGACTTTGGGCATCATAATATCCAGCAGCACCAGATCAGGCTTGTAGCTGAGCGCCGCGGCCAAGGCATCCTCCCCGTTCGTCACGCGGCGTACGTCGAAGTTCTCGGCCTGCAGGCGGGTCAGATAGACATTCGCAATGGCATCGTCATCCTCAACGAGCAGAATGCGCTTCGGATGATTGCCGGGCGTACCGGTTATCGCGTCCATACTGTTTACGCTAACGCAGTTTTTCGTTTTTTGCAACTTTTGCAGCGGCACGGACGAAGCCGAGGAACAGCGGGTGCGGGCGGTTGGGACGGGATTTGAACTCGGGGTGGAACTGACTAGCCATAAAGAACGGGTGATCCGGCACTTCAATCACCTCGACCAAGTTTGTCCCCGGGTTGCGCCCGACAGCGCGGATGCCCCACTCGGTGTACTGATCGACATAGGCCGGGTTACATTCATAGCGGTGGCGGTGGCGCTCGACAATATCGGTAGCACCATAGAGTGCTGCTGCCTCGCTGTCGGGCGATAGCGCACAGACATAGTTGCCAAGGCGCATGGTGCCGCCGGTGTTCTCTTTGCCTTCCTGGCCCTCAATCGTCGAGATGACGGGGTGGCCGGTTACGCGGTCGACTTCGGTGGTATGCGCATCGCGAAGGCCATGTTTGCGGGCCGCGGCGATGACTGCCATCTGCAAACCATAGCACAGGCCAAGGTATGGCAGCCGCTGATCGAGCGCATAGCGGGCAGCCCGGATCTTGCCCTCGACACCGCGGCTGCCAAAGCCGCCGGGCACCACAATGCCGTCTACCGCAGAAAGCGCCGCCGCGACTTCCGCGTCAGTCATCGTCTCGAGCTTCACAGCATCGATCCACTGGATGTCGACCGCTATGTCGCTGGCCCAACCGGCGGCTTTGAGCGCCTCGAATACGCAGAGATAGGTATCGGCATTGTCCAGATACTTCGCCACGATGCCGACTTTTACCGTATGAGCATAGCGTTTGGTGGCACGCGCCACAAGTTCGCGCCAGCCGCTCATATCGGGACGCGTCGGTTTGAGCCCTAAACGCTTCTCGACTACCGTGCCGATGCCGGACGCCTCAAGCGTCAACGGCACCTCGTAGACCGTCTTTGCGTTCGGCAGGAGTACAATGGCCTCTTCCGGCACGCCGCAGAACATGCTCAGCTTGTGCTTGGAGCCGTTGACGGTGTCGGTTTCGCTGCGGGCAATGAGCACATCAGGCATAATGCCGAAGCCGCGCAAATCGCGCACCGAGTTTTGGGCCGGCTTCGTCTTGGTTTCTTGGCTAGCGCCCAGATAGGGGAGATATACGACGTGGACATACAGGCAGTTCTCTCGCCCCACGCGCAGACCGAAGTCGCGAATTGACTCAATGAACGGCAGGCTTTCGTAGTCACCGACCGTGCCGCCGATCTCTACGATATGCACGTCAAATCCTTCGCTGGCATCACTGATAAACTGCTCGATCGCACCGGTAAAATGCGGTACCACCTGTACGGAATGTCCTTCGTACTTCCCTGCCCGTTCATCCTGGATGAGCTTGAGCAGCACGCGGCCGCTCATCAGCGAGCTGCTTTGCGTCAGTTCCTCGTCGAGAAAGCGCTCGTAGTGGCCAAGGTCAAGATCGGTCTCGGCGCCGTCTTTGGTAACGAAACACTCACCGTGTTCGCGCGGGTTAAGCAGCCCAGCGTCGACATTCAGGTACGGGTCACATTTTTGGAGGTTGACCTTGAACCCGCTGGCCTTGAGCAGGTTGCCAAGGGAGGCGGCAGCGATGCCTTTCCCTAGTCCTGAAAGCACACCACCGGTAATAAAAATATATTTGGTTGGCCGAGCCACCACCTTACAAACCCCTTGGTTAGGTTAGTTACCATTAGTCTACGCCCTGATGCTCATGCTTGGCAAGGCCCAAACTGTTGTAGTTTGTAAGAATCCAGCTTGACAGCTACTTGGCTAAGTACGCTTCCGCAGCCGTAAGCTGTGTATCGTTGCCGGCTTTGGCGTCCGCATCGCTGAGTGTCACCGTTTGATCGGGCGTAATCCCTTTCTTGTTGATGTTCTGCCCGTTCGGCCGGTACCAGCTGGCCACGGTTACTTTGAGCTCGCTGCCGTCGTCGAAGTTAATCAGCTGTTGTACCACGCCCTTGCCAAAGCTCTTGATGCCGATCAGGCGGGCTGCGCCGTTATCGTGCAGCGCGCCGGCCGTAATCTCGCTGGCCGATGCCGAGCCGTCATCAATCAGCACCACCGTGGGCATGCCTTGCAGTAACGCATTTCCGGTTGCGGTTTCGACTTGTGTGCCGACGGTACCGCGTTCGGTCACGATGGTTGTTCCAGCCGGCAGCCAAAGGCTGGAGACGTCAACTGCGGCGCTCAGCAGGCCGCCCGGGTTGCCGCGCAAGTCGAGGACCACCCCTTTCACATGCGCCTGCCGGAAGGCGGTCGCCGCCTGTTCGGCTAAACTTCCTGTATCATCAGCAAATGAGCTGATCTGCATATAGCCAAGGCCGCCATCAAGGGTTTTCCAGGTCACGCTCGGCAGCTGGATGTTGTCGCGCGTAATCGTAAATGTCAGCGTCTGCGACTTATTGCGCACCACCTTCAGCGTTACCTTGGTGCCCGCCGGCCCGCGGATCTTGTTGACGGCCGTATCCGGCGACAGGCCGCTGGTGCTAACGCCGTTGATCTCGGTGATGATATCCTGCGGTTTGAGCCCTGCTTTATCTGCCGGAAAGCCTTTGATCGGCGAGATGATAATCAGGTTGCCCGCATCATCCTTGCCGAGCTCTGCGCCAATCCCCGAGAAGGAGTTGTCCAGCTCGGCTGTAAAGGCTTTTGCCTCGGCTGCGTTGAAGTATTCGGTGTACGGATCACCGGTAGCGTTGGCTAGGCCGGACTTCAGCCCGTCGAGCAATTGCGCTGTTGTCAGTTTGCCGTTGTAGTTCTGCTTAAGCGCGCGGTAGACCTCGGTAACCGTACGGTAGTCGAGCTGCGTCGGCAGCGCGCTGTTGGCGCTATGGCTACTTGCAAAAAAGCCGACCTGCAGGCGGCCCGTGCCTACCGCCACACCCATCGAGAACGCCACCACAGCACCGACCGCAACGGATGCTGTAATCACCGACGCACGCCAGTGCCGCGACCAAAACTGCTTTACCCAAACAAACATTGTTCTCTTATTGTACTAAGCGCCGGCCATTTTGCCCACGCGGCACCCACTAGCGGATGTGGACAAAGTAGATGCCGTTCGTATTGGTCAGTGTACCGGTCGAGTAGAGTCCATCGCCGGCGGCATTGTATTGGCTGACCACGGCGTCGCCGTTCACGACACCCTCGACATACATGATATGGCCATACGTGCCAAGCGTCTGCACGGCCAGCACCGCACTGCCGCTTGGATCTTTATCGACCCGATAGCCCATGCGCTGGAAGTCGCCCTGTGAGCCGTTCCAGCCTAGGACAGAATATTTGATACCACCGTTGTAACTGTTCAGCTCAGCCGTAAAGTTCTGTGCGTACAGGGTGATGCCGCTCGTCTGTGCCAGGCGCCAGAAGGCGTAGCTGGTGCAGTTGCGGTAGGCCCAGCCCGCGCCATCATACGGATACCCGTTGATACCCCAGTTGTACGGAGAAACCGAGTACGGTCCACAATCGCCTCCCGCGTTCAGGCAGACCGCATTGGAATATGGGTAGCCGCCGGTGCCGCCGTAATGGAAGCCCCCGCCGAACGACGCCGCAATGATGCGCGCCTGCTGTGCGTACAGTTGCGACAGCGCTGTGCGGTTCGCCGCGAGCTGGCCGTTCAGTTCATTCTGCTGCGACTCGTTCAATGACAGGAGCCGGTTCTGCTCGTTTTGCGCGGCGTTCATGGTATTTTGCTGCTGGCTGAGCGAGGCCAACAGTTGGTCCACTTGCGCCTTCTGCCCTTTCAGCTGGTTTTGCAGCTGGGCAATCTGCTGCATAGTCTCCTGTATCTTGTTCTGCACGGCGCTGCTGTACGTCGCCGCGTCAACGAAGCTGCTGAGGTTTTGGCTGGTCGCCAGCATCTCCACCGTCGACATCTGGCCGCTCACATACATCGCCTTCAGGTCCTCACCCAGCACCTTCCGTTCATAATCGAGCTTGGTTTGGGCATCGTCGATCTGTGTCTGCAGCTGCGCCTGCTGCGCCTGGTTGGTGTTGATCTGGGCCTGCAGGCTGTTGATCTGGGCCTGCAGTGCCGCAATCGCGGCCTGGTAACTTCCCGCCTGTGCTTCGAGCTGGTTGAGTGAGTTCTGGACCTGATTGTTGGCACTGTTCAGCGCATCAATCTGCTGCTGGCAGTCGGCGGTAGAAGTACAGCTTGCCGCAAAGACGCCGAAGCCACGCGTCAGCGTGCCGGATACAAGCAACACGGCCACGGCTACCATGCACGGCACCGCTACCAGCTTGCGCCGGAATTGCCGAAAAAATACCCTTGTGTGCTGTGTTTTGTGCATACTTTTGATGTTGGTAGTACCTATTGCTAGCCTAGCATACCCAGCCATAGTTGTGTACCCCCGCTTGCAAAATATCGCCGGCGGACCAAGAAGTGCCGGCTACCCTCTTGCTACTTTGTCTTGAACTTGAGATACCGCCGGGTCGCGATGGTTGATGAGGCGGCACCAATAACTATACCTGCGAGCAGCTGGACTGTCAAAAGGATGAAAAAGTGATCGTAAAAGTATGTGCTGGCGTAGCCGATATCGAGCAGCCCCAGACTGCTGGCCTGCAACGCCGAGCTGGCCACGACGAACAGGACGTCCAAAATACCGACCGAAATAAGCGCCGAGATCACACCGTAAACAATGCTCTCGACGACAAACGGTCCCCGGATGTACCAGGTGGTCGCGCCCAGCAGGCGCATGATCGTGATTTCGTCCCGCCGGTTGAAGATTGCCATCTGAATGGTATTAAAGATGATCAGCATCGATACCAGCGCGAAGATGATCACCGCCACCACACCCACCCGCTTGAGGATGCTCGTAGCGTGTGCGATCTTATCGATCGCCGCTTTGCGGTCACCGGAATACGACGTGCCTGCCTGGGGGTCTTCCAGCGCAACGGTCGCCGGACGATTGAGCAGCCGCTGGATCTGGTCAATCTTCGACGGGTCGACCGGGTCGACCTGGATCGACGCCGGCAACGGGTTGCCGGTTTCGTCTATGGCCGTCAGCAAATCTTTGTTGTTGGCATTCTCGGCCTTATATTCTGCCAGTGCCTGATCCTTCGATATGTAGGTCACGCTCTTCACTTGCGGTAGCGCCCGCAACTGTTGCATCAGGCTATTGCGGTCGCCGGTCGTCACGTTGTCATTCAGATAAATGGAGATGTCGATTTTGTCGGCAATCTGCGCAATAGTGTGGTTGAGCGTCACGCTGGCGACGGTCGAAAACAATACGATCGTCAGCGTCACTACCATGACTGCCATGGCCGCAATCGCCAGGCTGGCGTTACGCATAAAATTCATGAGACCGGTATGCACAACCCTTGAAAAGGTAATCAACCGACGGTTCATAGGCTCGACATTTCGTACTTAGCGCCGGCGCGATCGCTGACAATCTGTCCGTGCTGGATGGTCACCACCCGCCGCTTTAACTTGTTGACCACCTCCTGATTGTGGGTTGTCAGCAACACCGTGGTGCCGTATTGGTTGATCTTCTCCAGCACATGGATGATATCCCAGGCATGCTTCGGGTCGAGGTTGCCGGTCGGCTCGTCGGCAATGAGGATGCGCGGCTGCCGCGCTATCGCCCGGGCGATAGCCACGCGCTGGCGCTCGCCGCCGGATAGTTCCTGCGGCATACGCTTCTCTTTGCCGGCCAGGTTGACGATGTCCAGTACCCGCGGGATGGTATGCTGAATCTCTTTGCGGCCCATGCCGACGATCTCCAGCGCAAACGCCACGTTTTCAAACACTGTTTTGTTCGGCAGGAGCTTAAAGTCCTGGAACACGACGCCGATCTTGCGCCGGAGCAGCGGAATGTCGCGGTCTTTGAGTTTGTCGTAGTCGATGCCGCCGACGATAATCTTGCCGCTCGTCGGCCGCTCCTCGCGCGTCAGCAGCCGCATGAGCGTCGTTTTGCCCGCGCCGCTCTGACCCACGACGATTACGAACTCGTTGGGTTCAACATGTAAGCTGACCCGATCAAGCGCTACCCCCAGGTTCTTCCCGTAGGTCTTCGTTACCCTATCAAGCAAGATCATTATGGTCCATTATAGCAGAAGCGGCGACCACCACGTGCGGTCTAGTCACGGCGGCGGATGGTGATGGAGCCCAGCACCAACACCGCCAAGGCATAGACCGCAACAATCAAAAAGTCCTTCGTCAGCGTTGTATCCCAGCTCGCCCGCGTGGTAATTTGCCTGAGCGCATCAACGCTGTAGGTCATCGGCATTATATCCGCAAACCATTGCAGCGCCTTGGCCATATGATCGCGCGCCACGAACAGACCGCATGTCAGCAATTGCGGGAAGATGAATACGGGCATAAATTGCACTGCCTGGAACTCGCTGGTAGCGAAGGCGCTTACGAACAGACCGAAGGCCGTGCCGAGAAAAGCTGCCAGCATCGCGCCAATCAGCACCGGAACCGTGCCGGCGGCCACCGGTACCCCGAGCAATCCCAACACCACCGTGCTTGCCAGGCAGGCCTGGACCAGTGCGATAAGGCTAAAAGCCAGCGCATAACCCAGCAGAAAATCGAGCTTGGTGATAGGCATGGTCATCAGCCGGTCCAGCGTCCCGGCTGTGCGCTCACGCAATGTGGCAATAGATGTTACCAGAAACATCACCGTCAGCGGGAAGATGCCCAGCACGAGTGGTGCAAATTGGTTAAACACCAGCTGCTGCCCGTCGAAGACATACCGTACCAGAACAAGCAACACGCACGGCACCAGAAAAACGAGTGCCAGCGTGCGCGGATCGTGGCGCAGCTGCGCCAGCACCCGGCCGGCCGTCGCAACAGTACGACGCGGGCTCATGCCTGCCCGTCCACCAGCTTCAGAAACGTCTCCTCGATGGTCGCCGCACCTACCTGCTTGCGCAGTGTCTCGGGCGCGCCATATGCCAGGATTGCACCATGCCGGATAAGTATAAGATTGTCGCAACGGCTCGCCTCGTCCATGACGTGGCTCGAAACGATGAGCGTCCGGCCCTCGCTGCTCAGCTCGCGAAAAAGGTGCCACAATTGCACGCGCAACACCGGATCGACGCCAACGGTCGGCTCATCCAACACCAAGAGTTCGGGCTTGCCCAGCAGCGCAATGGCCAGCGACAGGCGGGACAACTGGCCGCCGGACAAGGTGCGCGCCAGCTGATCCGCCTGCTCACCCAGATCGACTTGCTGCACTACCCCTTGTGTAACCCCCCGCCCCAGGCCAAGCATGGCAGCGAAATAGCGCAGATTTTCGCCTACTGTCAGATCGGGATACACCGACGGCGCTTGCGTCATATAGCCGATACGGCCGCGCAAACCGGCGGCGCCCGCCGGTTGGCCAAGCACGGACATAGTGCCACCCTTCAACCGCTGCCGACCGACCATCACCCGCATAAGCGTCGTTTTGCCCGCGCCGCTTGGCCCCAGCAAGCCCGTAATCGACCCGGCCGGGATAGCAGTGGTAATGCCGTGCAGAATCTCCGCCCCGTCAATCTGCACGCGCACATCCTGCGCACTTATGCTGGGTACCATAAGCACCATCTTACCAGAAAAAGAGGTCTCACCGCAGAAGGGCGGGCTTAGGCCCTCTGCGGTGAGGAGTACTCGACGAGGCTACCGGCCTAAATGTTGCTCAAGATAGGCGTTGATAAACGGGTCGAGACTACCGTCCAACACGGCGTCCGGTTCGGTCGACTCATACCGCGTGCGCAAATCCTTAACCTGTTTGTACGGGTGCAACACATAGGAGCGGATCTGATTGCCCCATGCCGCCTGCTCGTTCGGACCTTTCAGCTCAGAAATTTTCTCCGCGTGCTGTTCAAGTTGTAACTGCGCCAGGCGGGAGCGCAGGATGGTCATGGCCGTCTCCTGATTCTGCAGGCGGGAGCGCTCATTTTGAATGGCTACCACGATACCTGTTGGGATATGTGTGATACGCACCGCCGAGTCGGTCGTGTTCACGCTTTGGCCGCCGTGGCCGCCGCTGCGATAGACATCGATGCGCAAGTCTTTGTCGCTAACGGCGACTTCGTCGGGCGCTTCAATCTTGGGCAAGACTTCAACCTTTGCAAAGCTCGTCTGGCGCAGATTGTCAGCGTTGAACGGGCTCAGGCGCACCAGGCGGTGCACACCGTGCTCGCCTTTCAGCTTGCCATAGACCGAATCGCCGCTGATTTCCAGCGTCACGCTCTTGATGCCAGCCTCATCGCCCATCGAGATGTCGTCGGTCGTCACCTTGTAGTGATGTTGCTCCGCCCAGCGCGTGTACATGCGCAGCAGCATCTGCGCCCAATCTTGCGCGTCGGTACCGCCGGCACCGGCGTGAATGTTCACAATGGCATCGTAGTCGTCGTATGGTCCGCTCAGTAACAATGCGCCCTTCAGGTCGTCGAACTGCTTTTCCAGACAGGCGATCTGATCGGCGAGCTCGGCTTGCAGATGGGCGTCACCCAGCTCCAGTAATTCGCCGGCGTCAGATACAGCTACCTGCAGCCGCCGCCATGGCCCCAGCCGCGTTTCCAGTGCGGCTGTCTCTTTCATCACAGCCTGGGCCGTCTGGTTGTCCTGCCAAAAATCCGGCTCGGCCGCCCGCTGCCGCAACATGGCCAGCCGTTGCTCCAGTTTCGGTGCATGCAGCTGGCGCATGGCATCCGCTACCGCGCCTTCCAGCACGCGCGCACGTTCGAGAAGCTCATCCATATAGTATGTATTGTACCTGGTTTATGACGCAGCCGTCACGGAGGAGGAAGCCCAGCCTATTGCCACAGCGGTTCAAGCTGCTGGTGCAGCTTTTCGGCAAACGGCTCGCCGCAGTAGCCAAGCACGCCCAGGCCCCAGACTTTGTCCGCCAGCATGGCGCGGGCTACGTCCACGATGCCCGTTTTGGCAACTGCTTTGATGCGCTCCGGGATCCGTTCGTAATCCTCCACTATTTCATCAAAAAAGTAGCGCCCGGCATAGCCGCCGGCCGTGCCGCCCACCGTCTGGGCGCTACGCTGGAAGCGGCCGAGCGCATATTGCTTGGTGGCCTGGATGTCAGCTTCGTCTATCTCCCCTGCCACGATCTTGCTGATCTCTTTGACAATCAGGTTAAACAGTGCTGGCGCATTTTTGTCCGACACCTGGGCACCGAACCACCAGTTGCTCAGGTGCCTCGTCTGCGACACGCCCGAGCTCATGCCATAGACCAGTCCGCGCTCGCGCGCCGTGCCGAGAATCTTGGAGTATAGCGTTTCGGTGAGCATAGTGTTCAACAAACTCAGCGCGTCGGTCTCCGGATCATCCAGCCGCCGGCGCAGGAACGTGTCCAAATAAAAATAGAGGTTCTCGACGGTTTTATTGTGGATAAACACCGGCTTCTCGGGCATCTGCAACCCTTCGACCGGCAGCGCAAAGCGCTCACCTTCCTCGGGCAGCTCGATGGTGCTCATCATCTGCTCGATGGCGGCCCGGCGCGACGGCGTGATGTTGCCGGCGATAATGAAGCGCATGTTGCCGCTGTGGTGCGTGCGCAGATAGTGCTTGCGGATGTCCTCCAGCGTAACGTTCGGCATGAGTTTGAGCCGCTCGCCGTCGGTTTCGGCAATCAGGCCGAACGACTTGCGCATTTCCAGGCTCAGGTGGCGGAAATGGTTGTTGGCGCGTGACAGCATCTCTTCCTGCACATTGCTGTACTCCGCCGTAAACTCTTCTTCCAGAAACAGCGGCTTGCTGATGGCAACCAGCAGCATGCTGAGGCAGCGATCCCATTCGAAATCGGCGCACTCCGCTTCGTAGGTGATGTCGTAGACGCCGGTTGACGCATTGCTGTAGGCGCCGTTCTTTTCCAGCTCGGCCTGAAAGTCACGCGCCTTGGGCACCAGCTCGTTGGCGCCAAGCAGCAGATGCTCCATGAGGTGCGGCACTTCCCACTTGTCACGATGGACCAGATACTCGCCTGCCCGGAAGCTGATGTCGTAGGTCATAACGCTTGCGCCCGGTATGTGTACCAGCAGGCCTTTGGCACCACTCTTCAGGGCAAGTTCGGAGACGGTGTGTTTCATGCGCTTACATTACTTCCTGTTGCCTTTGCGCCCGGCAGCGCGCCGTTTGCGTTCGGTTTTGCGTGCTTTTTTGCGCGTGGCCTGGGTATGTTTCTTCGGCTGCTCATGGGGCGATGTGGCAGCGGTGCCGCGGGCGGCAAAATCAGCCTCTTCAAACTCTGTTTCGGCCGTCGTAATCGTATTGGTGTTCTCGACCGAACGGCGCGCCGCCCGGGTCAATTCAGTTTCGGCCGGCTTCTCTATGGCATCAGCCGGGAGCGGCTCGGCATGGTAGAGCGTCAGTACCACCTGATGGCGGAGCGTCAGCTGCAAGCTGTCAAACAGCAGCTGGCCCTGGCGGCGGTATTCCACCAGCGGGTCTTGCTGCCCGACAGCCATCCAGTGGATGCCTTCTTTGAGGTGTTCCATGTTCTCAAGGTGCTGCATCCACAATGTGTCGAGAATCTGCAGGTAGATGTCGCGCTCTACCTTACGTAAGATCTCGGCTGTGAATGTCTCTTCCTTAGCGGCATATGCTTCGCCCGCGGCCGCGCCGAGGGCCTTTTCAAACTGCAGGGTGTCAGTGTCGAACAGACGGTCGAGCGTCGGTTCATCAAAAGCGAACACGTCGCGCACCACGTCGTCAAAGCCCTCCCGGGCGGCTTGCGGTGCCGTTGCCAGCGTATGTACCTCGTCGTTGATCATCAGCTTGATGCGCTTGCTGATGTCGGGCTGCATCAGCACCTCGCGGCGCATGGCATAGATGGCCTTGCGATGGCGGTTCATGACATCGT
>DASZYD010000031.1:0-6263 GCA_035545555.1 Saccharimonadales bacterium (SeqCode)
AAGACAAGGACGAAATTATTCGGTAAGCGGCCGGCTGCGCTGCGGCCGGTGCCGGCCGGTGCCACTGACGATGAGAGAATAGTAGAGATACGCTTCAGTTTGCCGTCACTGCCACGGGTACGATTCATACACCTCGCCCGGTACCTCCGGCCAAAACGAACCCGCAGATGGGCTATAGGCACAGCAGTCGGTGCGCTCTTGCTCATCAGTCTGGGCGGCTACCACATATGGAGCAGCCATGCCAGCCATTCGACCGGTAGCGCGACCGGGGCCAGCACGAATGGCCAGCCGCCAAAACTCACCAAGGGTACGCCGCCATATCACACTATGTTGCCCGCCGGCAAGACGATTGAACAGTTAGGCGGCTGGACGCGCATTAGCCCGCCCGACCGTGACCCCGCGTATGCCTACGTTGATCATATCGGTGCCGTGCAGGTCGACGTGAGCGAGCAGCCGCTGCCGGCAAACTTCGAGCATGACACAGCAAGCCAGATCGCACAGCTGGCAGCCGGTTTTAACGCGACCGATACGTTGACGGCAGGCAGCCTTGTAGCCTACATCGGCACTTCGGCCAAGGGCCCACAGTCTGTCATCTTCGCGAAGGGCAACTTGCTCATCCTCATCAAATCCGGGGCCGTGGTTCCAAATGACCAATGGGCCGCCTATCTTGAGTCGCTCCGGTAGTGCCTAGCCCGCCACTGCCAGATCGCCACGCACGACTGCGGCGCGGCCGTGGTAGGTGCACGTGACCTGCACCGGCCACCTGCCGGCAGGAGCCGACATATCCACCGTCCACGTCCAGCTGACTGTGCCATATGCATCCGCCTGTTGCTCATCGAGACCGGCGGCGTGGCTTGGCGCACCGTTATATGTAGCCGTAATCGTACAAGTCGAGCCGGGATTCGTCCGAGCCGTCAATGAGGCCACGGAACCGGCAGCGACTGGTGACGTCAACACCTCAATCGCCACCCCTTCGGCTGCATCCAGCGGCGGCTGTACCGGTTTGACGACACCTGCGTTCTCTGAATCGGCTACCGGCATCGACTGGGGCTGATTTCTTACCGCTGACGACCGGTCGGTCAGATATACATACAACACGCCTGCCACCACGGCAAGCAAACACAGCAGCACAGCACTGAGTATGATACTACGCACATGCCGCCCTATGCCCCCGCTTCTGTCCATTCGCTTCATATATAAAAGGATGTGGTCGGGGTGACAGGACTTGAACCTGCGACCTCACGGCCCCCAGCCGTACGCGCTAGCCACCTGCGCTACACCCCGACGTCCTACGCTTTCGCCTTACCCATATGGCTAATAACGTGTAGAGAAACAGTGTGGTCGGCCATCGGCGCGATTAACCTGCGTTGTCCCAGGTGGGTGCTCTCGAGGCGTCGGCCACAGCCTACACCATTGAGCTCCCTATGATTACTTGTTCAGGTAATCATATGCCTGACGGCTGACCACACAGCGTATTATACCCCATCCGGACAGATCAGCTACCAGCCGAGCAGCACGCGCAGGATCGTCTCATTAATAGTGGTGAGCACGCCAGCAAACCCGCCAAGAAATGCCAGACCAAAGACCAAGATCAATCCGACCTGTTCGAGCTGCCGCATAAACTGCTGGACCGGCTCGGGTGCGAACGCATAAAGCACCCGCGAGCCGTCCAGCGGCGGGATAGGTATCATGTTGAATACAAACAGCGCTATGTTGAGGCTTACGAACAGGTACAGCGCCTCGGCGATAGCCCCGCTTACACCAGCCACGCGCAAGAGCAGTGCGGCAATTGCCGCCAATACCAAGTTGGACACGGGACCGGCCAGCGCGATGAGCGCCGCGCCAAACTCATCGAACCGCACCCGCGTTGGGTTGAACGGGACCGGCCGCGCGGCCAACACCGGCGCCTGGAAGACGACCAGGGTAATGATCGGCAGCGCGACAGTCATGAACGGATCAATATGACGCAACGGGTTCAGGCTCACCCGCCCCTGCTCGGCGGCGGTCGTATCACCCAGCAGCAAGCCAACATAGGCATGCATCGCTTCGTGCACGGTCATGGCAACAAGCATAGACACGACCAAGACACCGATGTCGAAAAGGGTGAATCCAAAAATCATATCTTTTCTTAGTATATCCTACAGGCGCCAGTTGCAGTATGCGGAAATACGGGCGAGGCTTCTTGAGCAGCAAGCCACAGCTGCGGGATCTTACTCTACCGGATACCTATTGAACACTCCGCTAAGATAGAGTAGGGCCATCATGCGGGTAGACCCGTCGCTCATCATTCGAACACTGCTCAAGAACAACGGTCGGGTTAGACAGACTGCCAGAGAACTCGGCATTAGTCCGGCAACGGTGCTCAATTGGCGAAGACGGGCCAGAAGTGGCAATAGCAGCCTGCGGCACATGGCCGTTACCGTCAAACGGCGTTCTACTCGTCCAAAGACCTTACGCACCACCAGCCTGCCAACTGACACCCAGCATATGCTGTTGTGGTCACGCCGAGAGTACGGGTTTGGTGCCCAGAAGCTGCAAGCGCTGACGGGAGTCCCTGTACACTACAGCGCCATCCATCGTCTCCTCAAAGCCAAAGGACTAACGGCACCAGGCAAAGACTACCGTCGGCCTCGGTACCAGGAGACCACGCATATGTATCTCAAGAACGTAAACCAGCCAGGCAAGCTCCAAATGGACGTTAAGTACGTCACCCCTGAGCTATCTGGCCTGGTGCATACAGCCTACCTGTATGCCGTCATCGACATCTGGTCACGGTGGAAGCAGGGTGTGATCCTGCCGCTGCTCGACCAGGGTCTAGCTGTTGAGGCGCTCAGGACACTGCAACCATACCTGCCCTTCCAGGCAGACTTCATCCAGACCGACAACGGATTGGAGTTCCAGGAACGCTTCCATGCCTACACAACCAGTCTTGGCTGGCAGCACCACTACATCCACAAGAGCAGCCCGAATGAGAACGCGGTCATTGAACGGAGCTTCAGGACTGATGAGGAAGAGTTCTTCTGGCGCATCGATGCACCACCAGAGGACCTGTTCGAGCTAAACATGCTCTACCAGAGTTACCTCCAGTACTACGATGAGGTCAGGCCACATCTGGGTTTAGGACTGAAGACACCGAAACAGAAGCTCGCTTCATTCAGCAATGAGAGTGTTCAATAAGTATCCGGTAGAGTAAGCGGGATTTGACTTACGGCCGGCAAAACGGTACAATAACACCTTAGAATTGTAACGTCATAAGGGACGAATTATGCAAAAGTGTGACATCACCGGCAAAGGCAAGCAGTATGGCAACAATGTCAGCTTCTCACAGCGCCACACCAAAAAGGTCTGGAAGCCGAACCTGCAGGCCAAGACCATTATGGTCGACGGCAGGCCAGTGCGTCTCCAGCTCAGTACGCAGGCCATCCGCACGCTGAAGAAAAAAGGGTTTCTGGCAGCCAAATAGCCCAAACGGGCATACCAAAAACTCCGGCGACAACGCCGGAGTTTTTGGTATGCCCGCATCTGTTTTAGCTGCGGGTCAGCACAATAAGCTGCGTGGTGTCGGCTGCATCGGCCCGCTTGAAGCGCAGTTTTGCCGTCGTGTCCTTTGGCTCCATGGCCAGATTCTTCAGTACAGTTTCCAGCGGCTGCTGGACGACCGGGTACCGTATAGCCGCGTCAGCATAATGGGTCGGCACGACGATCTTCGG
This sequence comes from Saccharimonadales bacterium (SeqCode), assembly GCA_035545555.1. GTDB lineage: Bacteria > Patescibacteriota > Saccharimonadia > Saccharimonadales > UBA4665 > JANWHZ01. The sequence goes on from DASZYD010000031.1 coordinate 3,711, forward strand.
CTCAATCTTGCGGATCAGTTGTAGCGCGCCACCGGCGTCGAGCGTGTAGCCGTTGCCGCCAACCGGCACAAACAGCACATCAATCATACCGATAGCTTCCAGCTGGTCATCATTCAGGTCGGGATTGATATGCCCCACAGAGAGATACGTCGCATCGTCAGTCATAATCTTATATATCGTGGCGCGCTTGGTGCCCGGGTCATCAGTATGCGCCTGCGCCGCAATACCTACGATTGAGAGGTTTGAGACCTCATACTCCCCCGGCCCGTCGATGACCAGCCGAGCGGCTGCATGCACTATATCGTGCGGCCCCGTAAAGGCAGCGATGTCGCCCGCTTTGGCAACGCTCTTAAGTCCGAGCGCTGCCAGCGTATCGTCAATGACCAGACGCGCATCCTTATTGGAAAGCACCAGACAGTTGGCGCCGTAATATTGCAGATCCATTAGGTTTCCTCCTCTTCAAGTACCCCATGCATATCAATCACAACCTGTTTCTTAGCTGTAAGCACATCGCCGATAAAGCGGTCTCTGATCTGGCGGCGGTATTGAAAATCGTCCGGGGTCATCACGGTATACCGGAGCTGTTTATTCTCTTTTTTCTCCAATTCAGCGACAAACTTCTGTACCGCGTTGGCGTTCGTGTGGCCGACGATCAACACATCGACACCCGCGCGTTCGTCGCGTGTGAATTGGCCCGTGTATAGCAATAGTTCAATGTTGCCAAGCGCCTTGAGCTCCTCATCCTGTTTCGTCGCTTTGGCGGCCGTTTTGGTACCATGTACGCCCGCGCCGCCAAAAATCATGCGCAAGGGTTCGTAGAACTCATACGACTGGTTCACCTCATAGTACAACCGGTTGTTCGTCGTATCAGAGATGATAATACCAATGTTCAACAGGTTGGATAATTCACGCCGGACAGAGTTAATCTGCTCGTCCACCTTACGCGTAATTTCGCGCACATAAAATGAGCGGTTTGGGTTACTAAGGAATAATTGCAGCAGTTTGACTCTCGTTTTTGAGCCGAGTAATTGTTCGATCATACGGCTATTGTACCGCGTTCTACCGCTGTGTTCTACTCTTCAGACGAATCCGGCAGGACATGCAGCCGCTCGGTGATGAGATAAAGCGCTGCCTCTAAGCGATCGGCTGTGTCCAGCCACTGGATGTCACTGCCGCGCTTGAACCAGGCACGCTGGCGTTTGGCGAGCTGCAGATCGCCGCGAGCGAACGCGGCCTTTGCCTCGGCCAGGTTCAGCTCCCCCGAAAGGTACCGCCGGAACGCCCGATAACCGGGCGCCCGCAGCGCCTCCACGTCCCCATAGCGCTCGGACAGGGTGCGCACTTCATCAATCAGTCCATCCTGCACCATGTGTTCAACGCGGGCCGCAATCCGCTCGCGCAGTTGTTCACGCGGCCATGACACACCAAGCACGACAGTGTTCGGGCGCAAGACACGTGGCTGGCGTGGCGAAGCGCCGCCTTCCAGCAGCCGCTGCAGGTGGCGTGGATTGCGGGCATTGGCCGGCAATGCCAGACCGGCTGCGCACACGCGGGCCTGCAGTTCGGCGACGCTCAACAGCCCAAGCGCTGCGCGTTCGGCCTCGGAAGGTGCAGGCCGAAATGCAAAATTATAGATCAAAGCGTCGACATACAGACCCGTGCCGCCCACCACAATCGGCAGGTGGCCACGAGCTGTTATCTCGGCAATGGCGGCCTCCGCCAGGTGTTTAAAGCCATAGGCCGAGAAATGCCGGTCGGGCGTTACGGCATCCAGGCCGAAGTGCGGTACCCGCCGGCGCTCTTCGGCCGTCGGCTTAGCCGTGCCGATATCCATGCCCGCATAGACTGTCCGCGAATCGGCGGCGATGATTTCACCACGTAGCCGCTCGGCCAGTTCTAGTGCGAGAGCACTTTTGCCGCTGCCGGTTTCGCCAACGATGACGATGATGGGAGCTGGTTCTGTTCCTGCCATAGTCTCCTGTCCGCGCGGGTACGTTCGGTGCGTAGATGCGTCTCGACCGCTTGCCAACCCGCACAACGCGTTACCCCTGTCGGCAGTGTAGCACACTGATTCCATGGATACTTGCCAAACAGAATGCCCTGCATGCCGGCCGCCGCTGCCGCGCTGATGTTGCGCGGGCTGTCATCAATCAGCAGGGCAGCACCGGCCCGTCTGCACAGCTCGTGTTTCGGCGTTGTGTGAGTCGGGTCGTGACGGTCGTGGGTATACTGCACATCGGCGAATACACCTGGGAAATGCCGCTCCACAAACCGCTCGGTGCTGCCGCGGCAGCTCGGCCGGCGCGCCGTGATGATAAGCAGCGTGTACTGCTCTGCCAAGCGCCGCAAGGTGTCGGCTGCCGCAGGCAGTGGTTGGCTACGAAGGTAGTGTCCTGTTTGCACGAAGGCATCAAACTTGGCATACATTTGTGCTTCAGTTTCGCCGGTCAGTTCTTCGAAGAACTCTGACGTTTTTTGCTGCAATGCCAGCGACGTACCGTAGGTTTCGTTGTGATACCGGAAAAACGCCGCTGTCCACGGGAACAGGACTTC
>DASZYD010000032.1:0-17685 GCA_035545555.1 Saccharimonadales bacterium (SeqCode)
GATTGCACACTCATATGGTAATGGGCGGCAGTTCCATAGACGTCAGAGTGTCCGCCCGTCTGCGATACGATCTGGTCAGGCAACACTTTCTGGCTGGTGATCGTGCTGACGATCATGGCAAGCGCCGTCAGATAACACCCACAATCGCCGTAGGTACCGCAGTATACCGATTCGTTTGCCCAGCGGCTGTCGCGCTGGCTGTACCAGACGACATTTCCCGGGCCGACGCCGCCGGCGCAAGCCGCGGTATTGGTTGCGCCTGACGGTGTCTGGGTCGGCCCGGGCGTGGCAGTCTGGTCCGGCGCCCAGCCATAGGTCAGGATGTCTCCCGAACCGTCCTGCATACCCTGCTTGGCGCCTAGCGCCGCAATCGCAGCCGGCGGTAAGCCGGAGACGCGGCCCTTGTAGTCGTTCGGCGTGCCGGCTTGCGGGTTTTGCCAGCCTTCCTTCGGATCGTTATTCGGCTGCGCGTCGACGCCCGTCCACGGCGCGGGGCCAGCCTCCATGGCTACGGCAATGATGCTCTTGCCCGTGTTCTTATCCGTCACAATCAGCAACCGGGGTTGTTTCTGCATCCACTGCAGCTGGGTATTATCCAAATCAGTGCTGGTGCCGTCCCAGTTCCATTTCACATAGTTCCAGCGCATAGCTATGTAGTAATCGCGGTACGCCTGCCCCTTGCTGGCGAACTGCCAAAACGTGACGCGGCCGCCGTTCACATTGCCTTGGTCATCGGTCACGTAGCCCTGATCATTGATCGGTTGTTCGTCGCCGGTCCGTCCGGAGCTTGCCGGCAGTGTGTAGCCTTGCAGTGTTGTATTAGCCTGCACGCAGGTATTCACACCCGGTACCCAATCAACCCAGTTATTGAGGATAGCATCACAATCGATCTGGGACATCCCCTTCGGGCAGCTTCCCGCGAAGACTTCGTTGCCAAATGGTCCGAACATAAGCAAGACGCTTACTGCCGATAAAAGCAAAGTCCTGGCAAGGTAGGAAGCATATCGTCCGGGTTTCCTTTTCCTGTCCATACCTAGAGACCTCCGCTGTTAGAAAGAGCCTGAACCCAGGTATTGAAACTCGTTCCGCACACTGTCGGGATACCCGGACCGCACAGGAAGTTCCCGTTCTCCAGCCCCCAGCCCACTTCAATGCCCGGACTCTGCGTATTAGTCCCTATTGGGGTTCCGGCGGCGACGTGGGACCCAACATGTATGTTGCTATCGATCTGAACCAGTTCTGCATAGTAAATGTACTGGCTGCTGTTCGGAGCGCTCGGGGCTTGATCTAATTTTTCTATCACCTCTGCCTGGCCGGTAGTCCTTTCGAAATGATGGCCTGTTTGATCGGCCTGTATGATCGTTCCGGCTGCCGGCGCACAGATGGTATAACCTCCGCTCGTTGCCGGGACGAAATCAATTCCCTGATCGACACCCGCAAAGTTTGCTCCCTGGCTCACCAGGGCAGCGTAGGTACCGCTGCCACCACACCCGCTCCCGGTGGGGGTGCTCCCGGGGTCTGGATTCATCGACCCGGACGGTAAAAGTGACTGATCAAACAGACCGCCGGCCGATTGCACCATCGATTGGATGAGCAGGCAGGGCTCCGGCGTGGTGGCGACCGCTTCGCCGGTGTTCTCGTCCTGCTGCTGGCTATTTTCCCAATCCACCGCAAAGTTCGGGTTGTTCTGACAGTGCTGGTCCCAGTAAGCTTCGGGGTCGGCCGGAATCTGGTCGCTCGTGTAGCCATATTGGATGACGCCGAACGGGTCATTCATCGGCTCTGGTGCGGCAAACGCTTTACTGCCGCTGAACATGCTGGAGAAAATGCTGGCAATAGTGCCCAGCGGGTTGCCCAGCATGTCAGCGAGATGCATCGACACATCGGTTAGGTTGGCAGGCATAACCATCGCCACCTGCGAAATGAGCGAGTATGGGCTACTGGTGCTGAAGATGCGGGCGATGAGCGGCTGCTGGTCAAACTCCGTTTTCTGCTGTGATAGCACTGAGCTACGGATATCAGCAATCTGCTGGTTCGTGAGTTTGGCACAGCCCATGGCGATCTGGCAGTTCTTGTTTGCTGACACGTCGGCGCCCGCCGCGAGCATATCGAAGGTGCGCCCGCCGCTCATATTATCGGTGAATGGTGACGAGATTATTTTCTCGACGAGCCAGGTGGCGAGTCCGGCCAGATTCTGCCCGACCCACGCGACCGCCTGCTGGCAGCCCGGCGTTGTATTGCAGGCAAAGTTGAAGACCGCGCCGGTTATATCGCCGATGATATCATTACCCCAGTTGATGACGGTAGCCAGTTGCGGGAGCCCGGGGATGGCGTTGATGAAGTTGGAGACATTCGTAATAAAGTCATTCCCGCGGTCGAGGACTTCCTCCGGACACACCACCTGCCCGGATGGAACGGGATTGCCATCATTGCACCGGTAGTTTGACTTCTTAGGATCAACACCGCCACCAAGGAGGGCAGCATATGCCGGCGTGGAGGTCGCATCGGATTGATCGGTGCCGGCACCGGTCAGGTTGGTGCCCAGCGATTGCACGACTGAGCCGAGCACGACAGTGTCAACGTTGCCGGATTTCATCTCGGAGTCGATCGTTGCATAGGCCATAAACAGTTTGACGGCTGCCGCCGCGAACATAGCATAGCTCATGTATTTCACCACTTTGCCGGCCGTAGAACCGCCGTGGATAATGGCTGCCGCGAACAGCACCCAGCCGACGATCGGTATCGCCTTTTCGGCAGCCTCGCCAACGCCTTCGCCGAATACGGAGCTGATAACACGTACCAGCAGGCTCTTACCAACTCCCTCCGCTGTGTCCTCTTCCGCTGAGGCAACGGTCTTGCTGAGGTTGCCGCCGATATCGCCGACGCTCTCGGCGGCGGCATCGAGCGTCTCCTGTTCCGCCGCAGTCGCCGCCGTTAGCTGGGTGTCATCCGGGCTGAGCGTTTTCTGCAGCGCCTGGCCGCATGCCTCGCCATCAGGCTGTACCAGACAGGGCAGCATTTTGTATGCCTGTTTCACCGGATCGAGAACGTATTTGTCGACGGCTGCCAGCATAGCTTTCTGTTTTTCGGCGACCGTGCCGTCAATCTTTTTGCGCAGCTCACAGGCAAAGACACAGAGCTTCACGCCGTACTTCGCCTCGAGTATCTTGGCAAAACGGAAGCGAAAGAGGATGCGTTGCCACAGCGTCGTTTCCCGCCCGGCAACTTCCAACAGATCGGTCACTGCCACCCGATCTCCCACGGCGCCGATCTTGACCGCCAACTCGTCAAGGCTGACGTCGCCATTGACTGCGGCATTAAACTCGCTCTTCGGTATGTTTTTGAGTGTTCCCTTATACCGCATATAAACGTCACCCTTCGGTGTCCGCCCGAACTCCAGCCCGTACTTTGTGGCGAGTTTGTATTCGATACGTTTCTGTGACCAGGCGCGGAAGAGCGTTTTGACCGGCCCGTCCCCGTCAATCGGTGCCACGCAGCTGCGGTTAATTTCTGCCGTGCTCTCGCAGAGGTTCTGCCCCACGCCCTTCAGCACATATTTGGTCATGTAGGTGTTGAGCATGTGGTCGAGCATCTCCTGCCCGGCCTTCTGTGGTGCGGCCATAAACAAGTTGTCCAGGCGGGTGATGATGGAATCCAGCTTTAGCACTCCAAAGAATGAGGTGAGGCCGATGACGCCGGCCACGGTACCGCCGCCGAGCAGGGTTGCCACGCCCCCAAAGATGGCTTTCTCGTGTTTCTTGAAGAAGCTGGTCTTAAACGGCGTCACGCCGTTCTTTTCGATGTCGGAAGCAGTATCTGCCGGCGTCGATGCCGCTTGAGGAATCGCCTGCTCACCTGCTTGTGGCGCCGCCGCCGCGAGCCCTTCGCTCTCATTTGCTGCTGCCTTTGATGGGAAGCGCTGTTCGAGGGCATGGCGCTCAGCAAGTGACAAATCGCCCGGTGTCTCGGTATCGTAGGGAGACTCGCCAGGCTGATTGTACGAAATGCCGGAAGATGATCGAACGCGCTGCCGTACAGCTTCGGCCCGCGCCAGCTCCTCAGGAGAGAGGCCGGTATCAACCTGGTATGGATCGTCGGGTAAAGCGGCTGCCATTCCTCATCCTCACTTGTTGCGTATTATACCCCACCCATGGGCTGTCCTGCCGGGCCGCCCAGGTCGATCGTCCCTTGCGGCTGGCTGAAATCACCTTGTGCTTGTGTGGCGTTCAATGCCTGTACTTGCGCGGGGTTGGTGGTAATGAGTGTCGTTTCGGTCGGGCTGGCGACTACCTGAATATGCACGTGGTTTTGCCCTGCAAAAAAGAGGCCCTGGCCGACCGGGAACTGGCTCAGCCGTTTCTTCTCTTCGCTGGTCAGCTTAAAGACGTCGCTTAGTACATCGACAGCAGTCGGTGATTGCTTCAGCAGGAACTGCATTGAGGCGTTGGCCACAATGGCGCGGCCCATGCGCGAGCCCATAAAGTCTTCGACGTCCTGTGTAATCGTGGTAATCCCCAGATTGTACTTGCGTGCCCGCTTGGCGATCGAGAACAAGAAGTTGGCGGAATCTTCATACTTCATCAGCTGCCACGCCTCGTCGACGATGAGGATACGCCGCTTCTGGTCGGTCTTGGTCCGGTTCCAGATGTAATTCAGCACGATATACATGGCCACCGGCCGCAGCTCATCTTCCAGGTCGCGGATATTAAACACGACCAGCGGGTTATTGATATACACGTTGCTCTGCTGCGAAAAGATGCCGGCAAACGTGCCGCTGGTGTATTTGCGTAGCCGCTGGGCCAGCTGCGGCCCGAAGCCGCCCATGTGCAGCAGCGTGTCGTACAGGTCGCTGATGGTCGGCGGCACGCCGGTATGCGTCAACGGATCGTTGGTGATGCCGGCCCGGGCGTACGTCTCGATGAGCGCCGCGTCCAGGTCGGATTCTTCCGCCGGCGACAGCGCGGGCATCATGGCCGCCGCGCCGCCCAGCATCTGCGCCTGGGCGCCGCCCATCATCAGGCGCAATAGCCCGTGCAGGGTAATGAGGTTGGAGCGCAGCGCGTTGTTGGCCTCATCGGCGTCGAATACTTTCGGCAGATCAAACGGGTTGATGCGGGTGGTGCTGTTCAAGCTCAAGTGAACATACGCGCCGCCGACAGCGTCGCACATGCGCTGGTATTCGTTTTCCGGGTCAACAATAAAGATCTCCGTGCCGAACATCATGCTGCGTAGCGCCTCCAGTTTGACCGAGAACGACTTGCCGGCACCGGACTTGGCGAACACCACCGAGTTGCCGTTCTCCAGGCTGAAGCGGTCGAAGATCACCAAGCCCGAGTTGTGCATGTTGATGCCGTACAAAATGCCGTTATCTTGCGTCAGGTCGGCGCTGGTAAACGGAAAGCTGGTGCTCAGTGCCCCGGTCGCGAAGTTACGCCGGATTTGCAGCTGGTCAACGAACTGCGGAACAATCGTATTGAAGCCCTGCTCCTGCTGCGAGGTTGCCGGCTTGGAGAAAACCAGCTGTTGCCCCAGCAGCGACTCCACTTTGTGCGAGACGAACTCCAGTTCGTCCATGGAGCCGGCGTAAAGCGTGAAGTACAGCCCAAAGCGGAAGAAGCGCTCCTCTCCCACCTGTAGCTTGTCGCGCATTTCCTCGGCGTCCTGGATCTGCACCTGCTTTTGCGGATCGCGGATGCGTCCTTTTTCGGTGTCGATCTGGATGCCGGCCTCCAGTTGCGTGACTTTCTTGCGTAGGTTATCCAACACGACCTGGCTCTCCACTGGGTAGATGTACATGCTGAGGTCGATCACTTCGTCGATATTCACCATGCTCGACAGCCAGCCGGTATACACCTGCCGCGGGTAGCCGTACACATAGTAGGTGCGCGCGAACCGCGTTCCCAGCTGGAAGTAGGAGTTAAACAGCTCAATAGAGCTCGGTGCGATAAAGTCGCGCAGCGCCGTGATGCCTTTTTGGAAAGCGGCCTGCACCTCCTGTTCTTCCATCGCCCGCTGCTGCTGGGCTACCAGTACGGGGTCGATCTTTTTCTTGGCCATCAGGTACGCCCTCTCATTGCTGCAACTCCCGCTGCAGGTGCGCCTGCGGCGCCATGCCTTGTCCCTTCGTCACCACATCAGCGGACAGGTTGTTGAAGTCTTTGATCGGCTGCCTCGTCGCGGTGTCTGGATTGTATGCATTGTAGTACAGCTCGATCAGCTCCTGCGTATCGAGCGGCAACCCTTGCACGCCGCACTGCATCAGCCCCGCCAACACCGCCTGCACACGGTTGCGCAGCTCCGTCTTTGCTTTCTCCAGATCAGCCTCGTTAATGGTCACGTGCTGCTCTTTGGTCTCGAACAGCGCCTTGAGTCCCGTCAGGAAGTTCTTGCTCTGCGATAACCCCTGGGCCAGTTTTTTCTGTACGTCGGTAACCGGAAAGAACGGCACGACCACATAGAACTTTTTGTCCATGATATTCGTTTGCTGTGCCAGCTGGCCGATGTACCCTATGTAATCTTCCATGAGCATGGCCAGCAGCATATTGTCGTGTTCGGTACGGATCTTATCGAGCCGTTCAATATAGGGCTGCAGGTCGACTTTCTCGGAACGGATAAAAATCTGCACCGGGAAGTAGAGAGAGTTCAGGAAGCCTTGGTATGAGAACTCCACCGCCTCTTGTTCCTGTGGGCTCATGAGGTCGAAGTTGATGGACTTAACCATCACGACCGAGCGGAACGAGCCGTCATTCATAATCACGATGCCGTCACGGATTTCGGCAATCTGCAACACATTCTGCGTGCTGTTAGGGTTAATATGCACAGGAGGCGTCGTTCCCGGGGGTGTCGTAACCGTACCAGCCCCGGCAACGGCCTGCGCAGCCGGCGCCTGGTAACGCAGCGCCGACCCGACTTGTGGCGCGTATACTTCCGGTGCGTCCTGGGCCGAGCGCGGCATATAGGCATTGCTGGGTGGTGCAGCCGCGGGTTGTGGTATCCCCTGCCCACCGGGAGCCGCTTGATTTGGGGATGAAGGATTCATATGTATTTGCCACCCACCTTACGACGCATGATCATGTAACGAAATAACCACCTCATCTGACGATTGCCGGTCTTGGCCATTCGCAATGCGCGCAATAGTCGCGATGTTCAGGTCGTCATTCCGTGCTAAACCAATTGTATCAGGCCGCCAGCTGGGTGTCACTGGTGCCGGCCTGGCCGCCTGCTGTGCAGCTGCCGCTTGTGCCTGTACCTGCTGAACCTCAAGCGGCTGGATTACCTTCATGTGTTCAAAGTTCGCTACCTGCTTGGCCTTCTCGTGCTGCTGGCGCAACTGCTCGGCCAGAGCTTCTTCGTCCGCCGTGGGTGTAGCCGCGACCGGTATGGCCGGAGCGGCAACCGGCGCAGCGCCGGCGAGAGACGCAGCACTAGCAGCTGCCACCATCGGGGTGGCCGTTGGTGTAGCGGCCGCCGGCATATCGACAGGTTTATTCAGGAACCAGTAGTCGGCCGGCGGCGGCAGCTGGGGCATGGCACCGGTTCCGGCCGGAACCGGTGGCGGAGCCGGCTGGTCGGCCGCCCCTGCGCCGGCTTTGCCGGCCAGGTGCAGGCGTTCTACCAGGCGCTTGCGCCTCGTTTGTGATGAAGCAGTAATCATCTGGTCGAGCTGTTGCGCCCGCGCGTTATTCGCCTCATCGAGCATGTCATCGCCGGCAGTAATGTCCGACACTTCTTGGGGCTCCGCAGCCGGCCCAATCAGCCGATCAGAGGAGCTGACGACGACCGCTGCCGCCGGATTGCCGGTGCTCAAATTCACGTTGCTGTTCTTCGTGGCCCAGCCGCGGGTGTCCAGCGTGCTTGCCAGCGCGGTGAGCCGTGATTGTACTTCATTCTCGCTGAGCCCATTCGTATACACCCGCTCGATCTGTTTGGGCGCGGTAATATGCACCAAATCTCTGGCGCCTGTCTGATCCCAGATCCGCCGCCGCGGCTTGAAGTAGAAGCGGATTTTCGCCAGCGCCCACAACTCCGTCGGCTGATCGCGCCCCCAGGGAAATGCAAAGAAGCCCGTAAAGATCATCGGTGGCAGCGTAACGATCAGGAAGAACGGAAAGCCCTTGGCGACAGAAATAAATGAAAGATAACCACAAACCGCCGCGATGCAGGCATAGATGAACTGCCTGAGCGTCAGCGGCCCGACAAGCTTGTCCTCCGCCTCAATATCCTGGATGACCTTATACGTCGCCATTACTACCAGTATACGCGAAATGCCCGCACGGCGACCACCGCCGTGTGGGCATTTAAACCAGTCACGCTGCTATGGGCTATATACCCAAGTGTTGCCGGAGGGCCCTGGCTGAGCGTGGCGTCACCTGGGTTAGGATCCTGTTTACGACTCTGCGTTTGGTCTCCGGGTCATTGGCGCCGTCAATGCCATTCGTCCAGATCTCCTGCGCTTGGCTCAATAGAACAGTGTCGGCAACCACCCGCTCGTGTGCCCAGGCCGGTACTGAGAACGGCTGCCTTTGCTGGATCAGACGGAATTCATCAAGCGTGCTTCGCATAGCGGTAACCGCTTCAGGGGCGATGCCAAAGGTATCGCGTACTGTGCGGATAAGATTGGCAAAAGCGTCATCTGACATGTCAGGGTTATGGACTGCATACGCCTGCAATACCTCGGTAACTTTGTACTGGAGTGCTTGCTGTACCAAAGGCCGCTCTGTTTCGGAAACCCCTTTGAGGAGGTTCTTCACTTCGGCACCCCAGGCAAAGTTGCGTAAGCCGTCGGGCTGTGCGGGATCAATAAGTTGCTCTATGGCCGACACGACACCACGCTCTTTATCGCCAAGAATTGCAGGGCCATTATTAGGAGTGCCTTCCATATAATACCCACGCATGGTCCGCATGACTGCGGCAATATTACGGCCTTCCGTATGGGCCAACGCGCCTGCTTCGGCTACACCGCGTTGCAGCGTAGTAAGCCACTGGGTAGCTTCATCCTTGGTAAGCTCAGCATTCTGGTCGGCGTTCTGATATACTCTCCTGTTTACTGCCGCAAGTTGTTGGTCGTATTGTTGATTCGATGCTTGCAGCGCGCTGGTGTAAGCTGCCTGCAATTCTCCCAGTAGCTCCAGGTGGTCAGGGCGCCGTTCCGCCGCCGTTCTGCCTGTCGTGGCAGTATTGTAGAGATGCCGCGGGCCGCTCGTTGGATTAGGGTCGGCATGCCACTGTTTTAGAGCTTTCCGGTTGACCTTAAAGCCGCCAAGGGAAGCCGGAACTGCCAATCTGCCGAACCACTGCGCCTGCGTAGTCGAAACCCGCGCCTCGACCTGATCAATGGCTCGCCGCGCTTCGCCTGTCCGTTGTCTGACGGCAGCAAGCTCATCCCATCTGGAGAAGTTGATGGCCTGTTGCGGGAGCGGGTTATTCGTATCTTCAGCAGAGCCGCCAACCTCATCGTTTAGTGCAAGGCCATTGGCCTGCTCGCCGCTCGCAGCGACAAGCCCTTGCTCGGTTGTCTGTGCAGAGAGTGCATTGCCCGTATAGGGTACCAAGGCAGTTGGAGAATCGGCGCTACTGGGGGCGATATTGATATGAATGGCGCTTTCGTCGGTAGAGTCGACGGGGACCTCCCTAAACTCCGCCTCAATGATCTGACTATCATCTGTGTTTATTTTTGGCGCTGATTCGTCCATAGTTCAGACTAAACAGTAGCATCTTAAGGCAAGTTAGTCAAGGCTGACCGTGTGCAGAGTGGTATTATCACGGACCGATCTGTGGCAGTTGCCCAGGGGTGCCGCCGCTTGCGGCATTTGCGGCATTCTGCTGCTGTTGCGCGTATTGGTTCGCCTGGGCGCCAATCTCGCGACGCACTTCCAGGAAGGATGGATCGCTTCGGAAGTTTTCGATGAGCTCCCGGATGGACCTACCATCAACCGGCTGCGACATGACTCCTTGCGCCATAATTCCGGCGTTCTGTGGCGAAATCTGAGACATCACGTCGTACACGCCGGCAATCTTGGCAAGACCTTGCTTGTAGTCGCGCTCTGCATCGAGCCGTTCCTGGGTACCGGCCTGCGCCTGCTGCATCTTTGTGGCCAGCTCATTAATTCGTCGGACCATGTGCGGCGCTAAGGCGCGCACAGCTTCTGGCCGTCCGGCGACCAGCTGGCCTGGAGTGGCGCCATCTAGGGCACCATTGCGCATCTCGTTAATCTGCTGTTGGCCATAGGCGCTGATAGCGCCAGTATTGTCCATAAAGTTATTTCTGTTGGTGAACGCTGAGTACAAGGCTGGCCAGCTGGTTGCACTCATATCCGCACGCTTTGCATTGGCTTTTACGGTGTTGGCAGCATCTGTCCCACTAATCACGCCACTGGTCACCAATCGCCTGCCATCCTCAACCATTTGCGCATAGCCTAGGTCGTCACCGGCATAGCCAGTGGGCGACACGATCTTCGCTTTCCACGCAGCCACCTGCATTGCTTCGCTGCCCAGAGCGGCTCCATAGCTGGCCTGCAACATACGTGCGGTCTCTGTCGAGCGGGCATTCGCGGCAGCTTGTGTCAATGTAGCATCTCTGCTCATAAGCAATGCAGAGTGGCGACGGATGAAATCCGCCTCACTGGTTGCGTACTGTGCGATGCCGTTTGCATCATCATCTCCACTCATAAAGCCCTTATCGCCTTCCAGAATATGTGAACCCATCAGACCACGCTGCTTTTGCTGCAACGCTGCCCACTGGCTATTCTTACCGAACCCCATGCTGAGGCCGCCTGGCGTTGTAGTCCGTCTCGTCCACCACTGCCCGACCCGGCCTAACCCGCTGACATTGCGGCGTCCTTCATTGATCTGTTCCTGCTTCCACTTGCGCTCGTTGGCACGGTAACCGGCCAGGCCACCCTGCGTCTTTCGGTGCTGACCCTCAACCGTCTGAATGATCTGGGTCATCAAGCCACCAGCCATCTTGAAGGCGAACGGAATTGCCAAATAGGGGACGATGTACAGGAATACCGAGAGCACGCCCATGAGGAAGTTGCCCGAGTTGAGCGTGATACTCGACAACGCGGCGCCGGAAGCCAGGAACGCCATAATGATGGGGTACATCAGGAGCGTGGTGAGGAGCGTGTCTTTCCAGAACTTCCAGATTTTCTCGGTGCCGGGTAAGATGTAGGACGCGATTGCCAGCGGCGCCATGAGGATGCATATCAGGACAACGAGCCAGCGGATGGCCAGGACGGCCAAGCCCACAAGGATGAAGAGGATGGCCGAAGCGATTAACGCCAGTACGCCGCCGAACGTTAGGGTACCGACGATGGCCGCAGTGCCGAGGAAGGCCACGATGCTGCCGCCGATACCGCCGATGATAGCGCCGATGACGCCCCCGGCACCATTGCTTGAGGTCTGCGTAACGAGCAGTATGATCTGGCCAACCCAGTTGCCGATGTCATTAAAGAAAGTGATGACAAATTCAAGCAGCGGCCATGCCAGCGACATGCCGATGGCTGCGATGACAATGCGCGGCAACGCTTTGCGTACGGTGTGAGCTGACAGGAATTCGAGGTCGGCAGCCTGGCTGACTACCATCACGAGACCGGCAATAACTAACAGCGCGACACCGACGTCGCGGAACTTATTGAATGCGCCTTCGAAACTGGGCGAGAAGAATGTGTCGATCGGGATTGCCAACAAACCGCCGATCATATCATTAATGGCACCCAAAATACCGTAGCTGGTATCAAACACGGGGCATTCTACCCAACGAAAGGCATCTTTCTGGTCTGCATTGCAGTTGTCGGTGGCTTGCGGGGTGTTATTGGAGGTGCAGCTGTCTCCCGTGCAGCTATCCGGGTTCGTGTTTGTCAGTCTGATCTGGAGCGTCTGGCTCGTACAGATAGATACGCCGCTGGCCGGGTTCACCGTAGTCCATATGGTTATGCTACCGGTGCGGGCAGTCTGGAAGGGGTTGACGACAATTTGATCGAAGTGCGACGTTACACTGTTATTATTTTGCTCAACGCAGTCGGCGTTCTGATCTGATTGAATTTGTGCGTGCTGCAGCGTCATTGAGTCGCCGTTTGTCGCTATCTGGTCGAATTCTCCCGATAGGTTATCTACCGTAATAGTCGTGCCGTCCTTCCAGGTGCCTGTGTAGCCAAAATTATTACTAAAGGGTATGACCTGGATGTCTCCACTGGTGGCCGCACAGGGGGTGCTGCCGCTTGTTTGCTTGAAGGTAGAAAATGTGCCGTAGGTGGCAACCTGGTAATCAACGCCTGCGGTGTTATCGCCGATTTTTAGCGTGTCTGGCGTCTGGTTAATTTTCTGCCCGCCCGCGCCGATGCCGCCAAGGGTGCAGTTCGTGACCTTCGTGTCGGTGAGCGTCGCTTCATGGTTATTGATGCCATCGAGCTTGAAAGTATCGCCGTTGTAGCTGACCGTGGTGGAGTCGGTCCATTTTGCCGGCGCCGGCGCCTTCGTAGGGGCGTCATTGTAGGAGTTATCCAAGGTTATGCCAATCGTGGGCTGCTGTTGCGTGCAGGAGCTGCTAATCGGCTCTAATGTCACCTCGGTAGCGTATTGATATAGCGTGCCGTTCTTGCGGCCGGCATTTTGCCACGCATCCTCGGCCGCTGTATCGGTGCTGCTTGGCACAACGAGCATATCCGGAGCATTGCTACACGCACCCGGGGAGGTGAAGGTGGCCACGCCGGCGCCGGCGTTAGATTGGTACGTATACGTCTTGCCGTTAAACAAGAGGATGTGTGTCTTGTCCAACCACTCCGCGTGGTTCGTGTCCAGGGCAGAAACCGGGGTCGGCGCTTTGGTAACAGGGGCCGCTAACGCGCCTACAAGCGTGAGGGCAAACACGGCAAGCACGACGCGCACGCCCCATACCTTACGAAAGATGTTTACACGCACTCTGTCGTTCCTGCCTACTGCATGTAACTATATCGGACATGGTACAAAAAAACTAGCATGCTTCCGCGTTCGGCGCGGCTGCTTATTGTGCATCCCCGATCGGACGTCATATAATTTTGTACGAGAAAGCTATGCACAAGCTGCAAACATATCGAAAACTACTCTCGCTCTCCTTGGTTGGTACTCTTTTTGTAGTGGGAGCGGCGGTATGGGCGCCGGCCGTATTGGCCGCCGACTGCCCCGCCGGCTCGGTCTCGTATTCCGGCGGTTGCTGCCCGACTTCACAGGAGCAGATCAGCACGAACGGGACGATCACCTGCGGGAGCGGTTGTAACGGTAACCCGGCGGACTGTTTGTTCAAGGATTATATCAACCCCGGTATTACCCTGCTTTCTATGCTTGTCGGCATTGCTGCCGTGACGGCCATTATCTACGGCGGCATTGAGTTCAGCTCGTCGGGCGGCGACCCGCAAAAGGCGGCGTCGGGCAAGAAACATATTACCAATGCGATCATCGGTCTTGTTGCTTTTATCTTCCTGTACGCTTTCTTACAATTCTTGCTGCCGGGAGGCATTTTCCATGGTCAATAGCCTGATACCGCTGTTCACGCGCTTTGCCGCCGGGTGTGCCGAGAATAATTTCCTGGGGTTGGTGCCGTGGTACCACTACCTGCCGGCCTCATCGTTCGATGGCAGCTGCAATGTCACCAGCTTCACGGTGCTGGGTGCCGGCAGCGGCTTTTTGCTCATTCTTCTGGCAGTGGTCGACGATCTGCTGCGCATCGCCGGCCTGGTTGCGGTCGTTTTCGTGCTCATGGCAGGCGTTAAGTACATTATGAGCCAGGGGTCGCCGGACGGCGTGTCTAGGGCGCAGAGCTCGCTCCTCAATGCGCTTATCGGCTTGGCGGTCGCGCTTGTTGCGATCCAGTTTGTATCGTTTCTCGGCAACAGGATCGGCGGTAACGCTGTCGGCTCGGCGAACAGCACCGGTATCGACATAGGGAGCCTGCCTAACCCGGGCGGCGTCGGCAGCGGCGCGATTATCGCGCGCATCTTGCAGATCGTATTCGCAGTTGTCGGCTCGCTGGCGTTCCTCTTCCTGGTTCTGGGTGGTTTCAATTATGTGTCGTCGCAGGGTGATGCGCAAAAGGCTGCCAAAGCCAAAGGCACTATCGTCTACGCGTTGGTCGGCCTGGTGGTCGCTATTTTGGCGCAATCCATCGTATCATTTGTAGCAGGCAGGCTATGATGCGTAGAGCTGTTATATCGCTTTGTCTGGTTCTCGCTATGGGCCTGTTGGTGACACCGCAGGCGTTTGCATATGATTTCTTCACCGGTGCGTGCAGCGGCGGTGACAGCTCGGCCAGCTCTGTTTGCCAGACCAGCTCGAACGATCCTATCACCGGCCCGAACGGCGTTATCCGTAAGGTCGCCAACATCGTGGCGCTCGCGGCCGGTGTCGTCGCGGTTATTATGATCATCGTCGCCGGCATGCAGTACGTGACGTCAGGTGGCGACCCCGGCAAGACGAAAACCGCCAAGAATATTATCATCTATACGGTCATCGGGCTGGTAGTGATTGTGCTGACCGATAGTATCCTAGGATTTGTGCTGAGTAAGCTATAAGGGAGGTATCTATGTTGCGACGTGCATTAGTAGGGGCAGCCGGCCTGCTGGTCGGGGCGGCCGGTTTGTTGATGCTGGGTAACACACCCGCGCTGGCGGCGACCCCGGCCTGGCAGCTGCTTGCCGACGCGAAAAGCGACGCTTGCACGGGCATCGGCCTCGCGCAAGATAGCACTAACAACACGACTGACGGCTGTGGCGACTCGGGGACGCAGCTGAACACTGTGATCAAAACGGGCATCAACATTTTCTCGGTGATTATCGGCATCCTGGCGGTGGTGATGATTATCGTCGCCGGCGTGCGTTTTATTACCTCGAACGGCGAAGCGAGCAAAGTGGCCGGCGCCAAAGGTGCCATTATCTACGCCATCGTGGGTCTCATCGTGGTCGTGGCGGCGCAGTCGATCGTGTGGTTTGTACTGAGCAATGCGGGGTAGACTAGTATGCACAAGCGTAATGCTATAATGGGTTGAAGATGATGAACACATCGTGCTATAAGTTAAGTGATGTTTGCAACGCGTAGGAAAGAAAGGTAGCAGCTCCCATGACAAAAAGACTCAAGACTATCATCGTAACTATCGCGGCGCTATCGGTAGCACTGCTGCCGTCGGTCGCCCTGCCCTCGCTGGCAGCCGCAGCTGATATCAGCAGCGGCCTTTGCCAAGGAAGCAACCTGAACCTGTCAGACGCGGCCTGTACGCCGACGGACAACACCCAGAACCTGCAGACGCTGCTTACGACTGCCATCAACTACTTCTCGGTCATCGTCGGCGTGATTGCCGTCATCATGATCATCGTCGGGGGCTTACGCTACATTACTTCCGGCGGCGAGTCGGGCAAAGTGTCGGGTGCTAAGACGACCATTATCTATGCACTGATCGGCTTGGTTGTCGTGGCGCTGGCACAGCTTATCGTACACTTCGTGCTGTCGCAGGCGAACAACATCGTCGGCGGCCAATAGACTGCGTATTACTGCCGCTCAAAAGCCCTCTCTTAAGGAGAGGGCTTTTTGGTAGCCTCAGCCGGTGACGTTTCTGATGCATGGGAAAAGCACTGCTCCCGCGGCGGGAGCAGTGCTTCCTCGTTGCCAGTTAAGGTGCCTTTAGAGCACCTGGATTTTCTTGATGGTATTCTGCTCGATCTTGCCGAAGCTGACCGTCAGCACACCGTCTTTCAGCACGGCTTCGATGTCTTCCTCGCGGATAGGCACCGGCAACGCAATAGTCCGGGAGAACTCGCCCCAGTAGCACTCTTGCAAGAAGTAGTTCTCTACCTCGTCCTCGTTGCCGGCACTCAGCGTACCGCGGATAGTAAGCTGGTTATCTGAGATGCTGACGTCGAGATCGTTCTTATTGACCCCGGCAGTGCGCGCCTTAACGACCAGCCGCTCACGCGTCTCGTATACGTCGAGAGCTAGTTGACCCGGCATAGCGTCGGTATCGTCATCGCCGAGATCGGTCGGTGCTGGTGCCGCTGCCTGCGGCACGCCAGCGGCCGGAGCGCCGGCACCCATTTCTTCATCACCCAGGAACGCAGCGGTCAGTTCGTCTTCTTCAAGCAATAAATCGTCGTCGCGCGGGTTGCGTCGCGCCATGGTGTGTACCCTCCAGTAGAAGTTAACTAAGTGAGTCTTGCGTTTTTGTGTTGATAACAGTATAGCTTAGAAGGTAAACAGAGTGCAACGCCAGCGAAGATAATTTACAACGCTTTAAGCACAACAGTATGTTTGACCAAATTGTCGGGCTGATTGCCCCGCACCACTGTCTGGCATGTGGCCGTGAAGGCACACTATGGTGTAGTGCTTGCCAACAGAACGCAGCGCCCTTGCCGGAGCGTTGTTATAAGTGCCACAGCTTATCTGCTGGCGGCAAAACCTGTGCGACGTGCCGGCGCGGGAGTGCGCTTTTCGCTGTCAGCGCCGCGACCGCTTATGATGGTGTGGCAAAGCAACTGGTTTGGAAGCTGAAGTTCGAACGGGGCCGTGCTGCCGTAGGCGTTATGGCCCAGTTGATGCTGCCGCTGGTTAGTGCGATGCCCGACAGCGTCGCACTTGTGCCCGCACCGACTGCAACCGGCCGTACGCGCCAGCGCGGGTATGATCAGGCATTGCTGCTGGCGCGCCGATTGGCAAGGCATAGTTGTGTTGCCTATCTTCCCTGTCTGCAACGCCATGGACAAAGCCAACAGCGTGGCGCCACCCGGCAGGAACGGCTTGTGCAGCTCGCGCAGGCGTTTCTGGTGACGCAGCCAGCCGCTGTGCAGGGTAAGCACGTCGTGCTTGTTGACGATGTGCTGACGACCGGCGCCACTATCGAGGCTGCCGCAGCCGCGCTAAAGGCAGCGGGCGCCCGCCGTGTCTCGGCGGTCGTTTTCGCGCAAGCCTAGGTCTTCTGCTGGTATGCTGGTATAATCACCCCTGTTGGAAGGGTCGCATAGTGGTCGAGTGCACCTGTCTTGAAAACAGGAGACCTGCAAGGGTCCGTGGGTTCGAATCCCACCCCTTCCGCCAAAGGCAATTACAGGTTACAATTACACCTAGCCGAAACTGTAGCTCCGCTAAGCATATTGCGCAGCGGGTAGTTCTTGGAAAAGAGCAGCCCGGGCGGCGGACCCATTCCGGCGCGACCGTGTGATGAGAGAAACCAAGGGTTTGTCTCACTACCGAGGAGAGGTACCCAAGT
Source organism: Saccharimonadales bacterium (SeqCode) (assembly GCA_035545555.1). Classification (GTDB taxonomy): domain Bacteria; phylum Patescibacteriota; class Saccharimonadia; order Saccharimonadales; family UBA4665; genus JANWHZ01. Next base: position 17,225 of record DASZYD010000032.1, read on the forward strand.
GGCTGAAGGGGACGGTTTGCTAAATCGTTAGGGGGGAGCAATCTCCCGCGAGGGTTCGAATCCCTCTCTCTCCGCCAGAATAAAACACCCCACGAGAAAGTGGGGTGTTTTATTCTGAGACCTATGGCGACTGCTGTTGCCGGCGTCGGCGCTTCGGGCTACAATATCGATCATGGACCAGCATGTGGCGCCGGAGGGTAATGGAGTGGAGCAAGTCTTGTTTCACCCCGGTGAGGTGGTATCGGCCGACCCAGCTGCAGCACCTGCCATGCCGGTTCCCTCTGCTGCCGCACCGACGGCACCAACCCAGCACCCAGCCGCCCAGCCGGCGCAGCCGCAGATGGCGGCAGACGATGGCGACATTACCTGGACAGCCTCGGAGTTTATCGCCCATCAAAAATCGACCAGCTGGTATGCTCTACTCGGCGTCGTCGGAATTGTGGTTGCGGCAATCATCTGGC
>DASZYD010000033.1:0-13215 GCA_035545555.1 Saccharimonadales bacterium (SeqCode)
GGTTTTGCTCTTTCTTATCGCTCAAGATTTTCACGATAATAATGGTGCTGCTGAAGAAGAGACCCAGCCCCATGATGAGTGCTTCGACCGGCTTGAAGCCCAGCAGCATACTCAGCGCGAAGCCTGCCGTGCCGACGGTCAGCAGCTCCGCCCCGGTTGCCAGGAACACCGTACTCCCCAGCTTGCGGAAGACCGATATGTTCATGCCCAGGCCGATAATGAACAGCAGCAAAGCGATGCCGATACTGGAGAAGGCATCAAACGTCTCGAGGTGGATAAGGTTAAACGCGGCCGGCCCGACCAGTACGCCCGTCAGGATATAGCCTAAAATGAGCGGCTGCCGCAGCAGGCGCATGATCATCGACACCGCTGCGCCTACCACGATGATAAAGCTGAGCTGTAGGAATACCCCGTCCGGCGCCATAAAAAGTGTTTGTGTTATCCGTTTAGCTTACGCTTAGTAGTATATCATCTGTCTTGGCCTGCCGACCGGCGCTGGCAAATAATTCTTTTCCACGATGGCACAGTGTATGGTACTGTGAGCATAACGAACACTGAAAGGAGGTGTATGGCTGAGATACTACCTACTGATGGCAACTCACCGGAGGTGCCGCCAGCTGAAGTGGTGCCGGCAGAGAGTGTGCCACCTGCTATAGCTTCTGATGCAGCCTCGGCGGAGCTGGCCACAAGGCCACCATATGCACCGCCACCTGGCATGCATTTCGCTGAGATCGCCCGCTTCGATACACCCTACGGGCAAATTATACGAAAGATGCTGGTCCCAGATGCGGAGACAGCTGACGCGCCATCGGCGCCGAGCCCGGCAGAAACGGTGCCAGCCGCACCCGAACTTCCCGCTGTTGAGATACAGGAGAAGTCACTCGTGGTGCGCCGAGAACAAGGGGTTGTCACAGGTATGCAGGCACTTGTTGCCGGTTTTGAGCCGGAGGGGCGCGAGAGTTGGCGGCTGTTCATCAGCCGGACGCTCAACATGGTAGTACCAGAGGAGGCCTACCAAGCGTCACGCCGAGCCGCGGGTGGCAAGGGCACCTACTATAAGGGACCGAGGAGCTTTATAACGCATGACAATTTTCCACGCTTTGCTGATCCTTTACGTGTCGCGATCTCCCAGCTGGCCGAAGCCGATCGAAAAGCAGCTGAATCGCTGCTCAGTGACGTAACGACGCTGCTAGAGGCAGAGAAGCAAGCCGAGTCGCGCAATAAAGCATACTGACACTTGTGTGGATAACTTACGATAGGATCATTGACAAGCATGAGGGCTTTGCTACACTCATGAAGTAGCACTATAGGCGGAAGCGCGAGAGCCGCCAGTCGTGAGACAAAAATTAACAAAAGTAGATGCCTGTAAGCCTAGCGCAGCGAGCCGCTTGGTTTGCTTGTCGTTCTGGGAGGAACGAAAATGCCAGTCAAAATAAAAATGATGAGCACCAAGCCCTCGCGTGTGCACGTGACCGTCTGCCGCCCTGCCTGGCGCCAGTACCTGGAGTACTAAACAAAACAGCACTGACCGCATCTGAGGCCAGTGCTGTTTTAGCACCCACTGTTGTTCGCTTAGGAATTGCCGCCGGTCTTTTTGGCTATCTCGGCGTCGATGAGCTTGGAGAATGCATCAACGCTGGGTTGGCCGTTGGAGCCGAGCAGCTTGGCATTATCCAGCTTCGTACCATCCAGATAGAACGTCGGGGTAGCCTGCTCGTCACCGGTTTTGGCGAAGGCTGCCAGGTCAGCGTTGATCGCACTGTTTACTTTTTCACTGGCGTAGTCGCGCTTAAACTGGGTTAGGTTCAGGCCGATTTGGGTAGCATACGTATCAAAGAAGCTGGTAGGATCGCTGGCGGTGGACCAGGCGCTCTGATCCTGATACAGCAAGTCGTGCATCTGCCAGTATTTGTCCTGCAGGCCGGCCGCCTCGGCAGCGCGGGCGCCGGCGAAGGCGTTCTGGTGTATTGCAGTCAGCGGTAAGTTGCGGAACTGGAAGTAGATCTGATCAGTGTATTTACTGGCGACCTGTTCGACAGTTGGGGCGAACGTGCCGCACACCGGGCACTCATAATCACCGTACTCGACCAGCTTGACACCGGTACTACCTTTGCCCTCAATATGCTGCGTGGCCTCGCCGGACGAGCCGCTACTGCCGCCCTTATTATGATTGGTCACGACCACGATGCCGCCGAGTATCACGGCAATTACCGCTAGCGCGATCCAAAACTGTTTTGACATGTATCCTCCTGCAACTTGCTAGTACTTCCAGTATACCGCACCGCCGCTGCGCTAGTGCTAAGATAATGATATGGGTTCGTTCGTCGCTGCCGTCACCTTAGTCGCCCTGGCTCTGCTCGCGCTATTGCTCGAGAAGACGTACTTTTATGTGCCGTACCGGGAGCTCAAACGTGAGGCCGCGGCCGGCGACTTGGAAGCGCGGACACTCTTCAATGCGGCGGCATATGGAGCGGAACTCAAGCTGCTCCTCTGGATGATCATGGGGCTTTGTCTGGCCGGCGGGTTTGTGCTGTTCGCCCGGGTGGCGCCGGTGTTGCTGGGCTTGGCGGTCATTCTGCTTGTTATATTGCTGGCGTTCATGTGGCTGCCGCGCACGCAATTGTCGGTAGCGGCGGTGCGACTGGGACTCTGGTCCACGCCGGTGCTAGTAGCGCTGCTGCGGGTATGCCATCCGTTGCTCCAGTACGTACCGGAGCGCTTGGGGCGCTACCGCCGTGCGCCGCACACTGGGTTGTACGACCGGATGGATCTTGACGCACTGCTTGAACGCCAGCACGAGCAGAGCGATAGCCGGATTGATGAGCGCGAGCTTGTCCGCCTGCGCCATGCACTGCGCTTCGGCGACTACGCCGTGCATGATGTTATGACGCCACGTGCCAACGTGTTGGCCGCCGGCATCGACGATGACCTCAGCCCGGTGCTCATCGACGAGCTGCACCATAGCGGACACAGCCACTTCCCGGTGTATGAGGGTAAAAAATCACAGTTGGTCGGCACACTTGCGCTTGATGTGGTGGCAGACATCAAGCATCAGGGGATCGTGCGCCACTTTTACAGCAGCCGCCTGGCATACGTGCACGAGAATGACAGCTTGGAGCAAGCGCTCCTTGCCCTCTACGAGACGGGCCAGCACCTATTGGTTGCGGTAGATACTGCCGGCGACTACGTGGGTATTGTGACGCTCGGCGACGTATTGCGCTATTTGCTGGGCAGCCTGGACCACGGCACTGGGCAGCATGATGATCGGCAGGCGGTGGCGGCCCGGCACCGCGCGAAACCGATATCGGATGCCGACGTGGCCACTTCCGATCATGCAACAGAGGTGGTACAATAGGCCGCAATGAGTGTTGGCTTCGATATCTCGAATATGAACTCCCGGGTCGGCAGTCGCTAGACTACGGTGCCTAGCATTGCAATCGGCCCACCGCCCCAGCCGTATGCGATAACTAACAGTGAAGGATATCCGATGAGAACCTATGCGAGCGACACGACTGAGCGGGTCGGTCAGACAGTAACCGTGAAGGGGTGGGTTAATTCACGCCGCGACCACGGCGGCCTGATCTTTATCGACGCGCGTGACCACACCGGCGTCGTGCAGCTGGTGGTACAGCCCGAACAAGCAGCGGCCTTCAAAGCGGCCGAGCAGGTACGCGATGAATTTGTGATTGCCGCGACCGGCACGGTGCGCGAACGCAGTGAAGGCCTGGCCAACCCGGATTTGCAGACCGGCGGCATTGAGGTCAAGATCGATGAGCTCGTCATCCTCAACCGCTCCGAGCCGCTGCCGATCCAGATCCACGGCGAAGCGCTGGCAAATGAAGATTTACGGCTCAAGTACCGTTTTCTGGATCTGCGCCGGCCGAAAATGCAGCGCATGCTGCAGCGCCGGGCCGAATATTATGCAGTGATGCGGAAATATCTCGAGCAGCGCGACTTTGTCGAAGTAGCGACACCCATTCTGGCGAATAGCAGCCCCGAAGGCGCCCGCGACTTTCTTATCCCATCTCGTGTTCACCCGGGCAAGTTCTATGCGTTGCCGCAGGCGCCGCAGCAGTTTAAGCAGCTCCTGATGGTTGGTGGCGTACCGCGTTACTACCAGTTGGCGGCCTGCTTCCGCGATGAAGACCCACGCGCCGACCGGCTCTACGGCGAGTTCTATCAGCTCGACCTTGAGATGTCATTCGTGGAAGAGGGCGAGGAAGTCCGTACCACTATGGAGCCGCTCATCAAACAGCTGGTCACCGAGTTTGCCGGCAAGAAATTGCTGCACGAGGCAGTGCCGCGTATCCCCTATGTCAAAGCCATGGAGAAGTATGGATCGGATAAGCCTGACCTGCGCTTCGGCATGGAGCTGGTCGAACTGACTGACGAGCTCAACCAGACCGAGTTTAGCGTCTTCAGCAGTGCCGAGTGCGTGAAGGCAATCTGCGTGCCAGGCGGCGCGTCGCTCAGCCGGTCGCAGATCGACCAATTCACTGAAATCGCCAAAGGCGAGGGTGCCGGCGGCTTGGCGTACATTACGTACAAAGACGGCGCTGCGCAGTCACCGATCGCCAAGTTCCTGAAGCCCACAGAGCTGGAGGCGATCAAGCAAAAGACCGGTGCGGCAGACGGCGATGCGGTCTTCTTCGGTGCCGACAAGCGTACGGTCGTCAACAAAGTACTCGGACGGCTGCGCAGCGCATTCGCCGACCACTTCGGCCTGAAAGATCCGAACGTCATCGCGCTGGCCTGGATTGTCGACTTCCCGTTCTATGAGCGTGACGACAAGACCGGCCAGCTCGACTTCGGCCATAACCCCTTCAGCATGCCCAAGGGCGGGCTGGAGGCATTGAAAGCCGATGACAAACTCGGCATCATTGCCGACCAGTACGACATGGTGATGAACGGCTACGAAATCTGCAGCGGCGGTGTGCGCAACCATAACCCGGAAGTGCTCTACGAAGTGTTTGGTGTGCTCGGCCATGACCGTGCGTACGTTGATGCGCGCTTTGGTGGCATGATCAATGCTTTTAAGTACGGTGCCCCGCCACATGCCGGTTGTGCGTTCGGTGTTGACCGCATGTTTATGGTGCTGATGGACGAAGATAATATCCGCGAGATCGTCGCCTTCCCCAAGAACGGCACCGGCGTCGATGTCATGATGGATTCTCCCTCAGTCGTGGATGAGGCGCAGCTCAAAGAGCTCTCCATCAAGCCCACCGCCGAGAAGTAATGGCGTGAAAAGGAGAACAGCACGGCGAAAGCCGTGCTGTTCTCGTACCGTACCGCCTACCGGCCGAACGCTTTGGCGAGCAGCCAGATAGCGCCTGCGACCTCGACGAAGAACAGGCCGAGCCCGACCGGTGAGCCCCAGCTGAACCAGGAACCCCAGGCCCGCCAGTTTTTCATCGACCGCTCATACCATTCGCGGTTTTCTTCGCGGTGCTCGTCATGGAGTTGCTTGAGCGACTTTTTGTCGTCCATACGAATCCTTATCTACTACTATAGGTGTGACGAATAGCATCGACCGATCTATTCCTGCTCAATGAGGCGAATACCACGGTGCCTGGTGGCCGCGAGCGACGGCCGGGCGGGTGCGGGGTGGATTTATATCAGGATCATCATAGCACATCGGTAGGGCAGCTAGACAGCCGGCGTATTGTCGAGAGATTGCCAGATGTACCAGCTGGCAACTGACTCATAGGGATGCCAGTGCCGTTGCGCGGCAATCTCGGCTACCTGCTGCGGCGATGGCGTCTCAGCCAGCCCATACAGTTTTTTGATGCCGCCTCGAATACCTAAGTCACCTACGGGCAGCACATCCAACCGGCCCATGCAGAACATAAGGAACATGTGCACTGTCCATGCACCGATGCCTTTTACATCGGTCAGCTCCCTGCTGATCGCTTCGTTGCTGAGCCCATCCAGATGGTCGAAGCGGACTTTACCGTCGATCACGTGCGCTGCCAGATCGCGAATGTAGGTTGCTTTGGCACGGCCCAGTCCGGCGCCGCGCAGCTCATCGACACTTTTGGCAAGGATAGCTTCCGGGGCCGGGAAGCTACCGCCGAATAGTTCCAAAAAACGTCGCTCAATGCTGTCGGCCGCTTTGGTACTGAGCTGCTGATTGATAATTGACTGCACCAGCGACCGGTAATATTCGTGATGCGGCCGCATCGTCGGCAGCGCCGACCGGGCAATCACCGTGCCTAGTACGGGGTCGTGTGCCGCCAGGTGCGCGGCTGCAGCTTTCAGCTGTAGTATGTATGTGTCGGTCATCTTCCAGCTTATTGTACCGCGCGTGACGTCGCCGCGGCATACGCTGTATACTTGAGCCAATGGATGATTTTCTACCGAGGAAGGGTGTGCAGTCATCGCAGCATAATGCCTTGGGCAGCCAGGAGGCGCGATCTGCGCCGCCGTTGCCAAAAGACCTAATTGTCGACGCCGCGCAGCCTATCCCTGTGCAGCCCGCCGCAGTCGTCAGCCCAAACCAGGTACAGGCGGCCGGGGCCGCATCAGTCGTGCCGGCGCCGGGCGAGCAAGCCGCTACTGATATCCCGGCTGCGGTACCGTCGCAGCCGACCCACCGGGCAAACCCGCTGCAGCGGTTCTTCGGCTGGGTCTGGCATCACAAAAAGCTGACGATTCCGGCGCTGCTGGCCCTCATCTTGGCCGTTGTGTTGGGCCTGCCGGTCACCCGCTATCCTATCCTGGCACTGGGGCTCAAGCGGCCTTTTACCATCACGGTCATGGATAGTAAAACAGGCACGCCGGTAAGCGGGGCCAACATTACGCTCGATGGCCACCACGTCTCGACGGACAGCGTGGGTCGTGCCAAGATCACTGCCAGGGTAGGCAAGCGCACGGCACACATCACCAAGCAGTATTACCAATCAACCGATGCTGCATTGTTCGTCGGCATCAGCACGGCGCACAATTCGACGAAAGTTCGCCTGTCCGCTACCGGCCGCCAGGTACCCATCAAAGTGGTCAATACGATTACCGGCAAGCCGGTGGCCGGTGCGGTGATCACCGTCTTGGACACCGATGCCAAGACCGACGCCAACGGCCAGGCAACCATTGTTCTGCCGACCGACGTCGCTTCGCAATCGGCAACTATCGCCGCAGCCGGCTACAATAAGCTGAGTGCCCCGGTGCAGGTTACCGACCAGACGGTTGCGGCCAACACCTTTGCGATCACGCCGGCCGGCCGCGTGCTGTTCCTCTCAAATCTGAGCGGTAAGATTGACGTCGCCTCGGCCAATCTCGACGGCACAGGCCGCCAGACCGTATTGGCCGGGACGGGCAGTGAAGATCCCAACAACACGGTGTTACTGGCGACGCGCGACTGGGAGTTCGCCGCGCTGCTGAGCGCCCGTGATGGTGGCCAGTTCGGCAAGCTGTTTATGATCACCGCCAGCAATGGCAAGTTTAGTACCATAGACAGTACCGCCGCAGCTATTACACCGATCGGCTGGGTCGGCCACACGCTCGTATATGAAGTAAGCTCAAACACCGCGCCATGGTGGCAGCCCGGTGGCACGCTTATCAAAAGCTATAATGCTGACACGGGCAAGACGCTCACCATTGTAACCTCACAAGCTACTGGTACAAGCGATAGCGACGCCGAGCATCAAGCTGTCTGGAGCCCGCTCATCATGGGCGACAATCTCATCTACGCCACCACATGGTATGGCCCCTCGCAGAGCATGAACGTGAGCGGCCAGCAGAATACCATCATGTCCATCAAGACAGACGGCACGGGCAGTAAAACCGCTAAGAGCGTTGATGCCGGCCAATATTATGTCAATACCCTCAACCTGGCCAATCCAACCACGCTGTATTTCAGCATCAGCAGCAGTACTTCCGATTCCACAAACTACTACCGTATGGACCTGAATGGCAATGTCACTTCCGCCAACACCATCACGAGCGATACGGTCACACAGCAGTACCCTACCTACTTGCTCTCGCCCAATGCCGATGCAACGTTTTGGGCTGAGCAGCGTGATGGCAAGAATGTGCTCTTCACTGGCGACGCCACCGGCAATAACAGTACCCAGATCGGTTCGCTGAGTGAGTATGCCCCGTACGGTTGGTTTACCGACAATTACCTGCTGGTGCAAAAGGGCGGCAGCGAGCTCTATATCATGCCGGCAGCTGGCGGCACACCGGTGAAAATTGCCGATTACTTCAAACCGAACTACCAGTTCTACGCCTTTGACAGCGGCTACGGTGCGCCGTAAAGATACCGGCTAGGTCACGGGGCAGAACGACATCTGCTATCATAAGCGATATGAAGCACGCCACCCACCCCACCCGTCGCGCCGGCCGGCCGACGACGCCGATCAGCCTGTGGCGGGCACGCCGGTTCCGCCTGTTAGTGGGAGTACTGGCCGTGTCGCTGGTGTTGCTTGCCGGCTGCATTGCCTACCTGGTCCACACCAACAGCGTGCGATCAGCCCGGGAGCTTGCCGAAAATAAAGCGCGTTTTACGGCCGCCGAGCACGACCTGGCCGCCGCCTACACCTCCGTTGTCCAAGCCGCCGGCCAGCCGTATGAGGTACACACGCTGAAGGCGTGTAGCTACGGCTCGGTCAAATATGACCGCGGCCCACTAGGCTGCACAATCGCATATAAGTTTTCTTACCCTGCCCCCAATCATGAAGCTGGCGCTACTAGCGGCCAAACAGTATTAAGCGCAGTCAATGGTAAACACGGGTTGAGTATAGGATCTGTGCATGTGTGGCTAGACAGCCTGAATCAACCGAGCGGTGACTATGACGTATTTCTTGATGATGAGCATGGTTTAGGGTGTAGTCTTACACATAACACGTACGCGGCCGATGAATATAATTTAGACATAATAACGTCTACACCAAGACTTACTAAGCGCGCCAATGCATCCTTTATGTCTAGTTTTTCATTAGAATGTGAGCGCGATATTCCACAGGCGGTGTACCCGATTGAGGGAAACTAGCTTGCGCTTCTGTCCATAAAGTGCTACCGTTTGGTCGAAGAGGAGGCAACGGCAGTGCTGCGACGGCAGCTTTCTAGCTTGATACTGGTACTAGGTCTGCTATCGGCTGCTGTCTTATCTGCCCATCTGCACGCGACTGCTACCGCCGATACGACCGGCTGGTTTGGCAACGCCCCCAGCATAACGAGAATAGGTGTCACCGACAAGGCTGCGGCACAGCGCCAGGATCCGACCGGCTGTACGAGCATGACTGTCCCGGTGGTCCGGAATATCCTCAACCAAGTGGTGGTCAATACCGAGACCCGCTGCATGGTTCAGACAAGTGAAGGCCTGGTGGACTCTTTCCTGGCCGTGTATCAGCCCAATGGATTTACCAAAGCCTATCCGGTAACCTTTTCGGTGCCCGGCTCGGTGGTCGTCAACCCCATACCTGACTATCCTGGCGCACTGCTCACCAGGAGCGACCCGACGTATCCGGGCGTGGACATGGGGTTATATAAGGACATCGGTCGCCATCTGCAATTTAATAACAGTTTGCTCCATCCGGGCTTCATGCTTAGCGACGAGCCGGACCTCTACTTCAAGTACCCCAACGGCCGCAATATGTCGTTCGACACGTATGACAGCCTGTCGTTCGCCAACGGCGGCACCTATCTGGTCGCCGAAGCAGTTAGCTATGGCTTTGTGCGCATCAATCTAACCACCTTGGATATGACGACGTTCGCTGCCAATACACCGGTTAACAGCGCACGCCAGCCGCTCGGCGCATCGACGGCGGTCAGCCCGTCAGGCCGTTTTGCCACGATAGCATATACCGCACCGGGCGGCTGGGGAACTCCGTATTTCAAACTGGTGGATGTCGATGCCTGCGACGATGCATCGGACTCATCCGCGTCAATAGCCGGTTGCACCACGGCCGACTACTGGCCGGCGCTAGAGCAGGCGATTCCGGGCCTGGTGGCCATATCCGGCGTAGCGTTTGCGAATGACACATCGCTGAACTTTGTAGCTACGACCCGCCAGGGGACGGCGCTCGCATACACGCGGTATGAGCTGACCGCCGCCGGCGAACCGGCACATCTTGAGCAGTATCTGGCGCTTGGCGATTCGTATGCTTCGGGCGAGGGTACGTTCGATTATACCGCCGGCACCGATGCCCTGCCCAACAAGTGTCATCTATCTGCGCTGTCCTATCCGTTCCTAATGAGCGCCCGCGCCGGTACGACGCAATCGGTCGCCTGCTCAGGGGCGATTATCGACAATGTATTGGGCGACGAAGGTGGACACAAGGATAATCAACTTAAAGATGTATCTGATACTGATATAACCCAGAGTCAGAAAGACCAAGCTTATGATCAGCATACGCCAGGTGTAATCGCACAGGATAGATTCGTCTATCAGGATAAACCGAAAGTGGTGACCATCTCCATCGGCGGCAACGACGTTGGCTTTGCTGATATCATTGCCCGCTGCATATTGCCGTTCAGCCCTGAGTTCTCCGGCTCTCAGGTCACCGGTGCCTCAGGCAGTCAGGATTGCTATGCGACGTATGAAGACCGGCTCGAACTGGTCAACACCGTAAACGCGCAGTTCAACAATCTCGTCCAGACGTATGCCAAACTACAGGCCGGCGATCCGACACGCCGCGTGTATGTCATCGGCTATCCGCAGATCGTCAAGCCAGACGGCGACTGCGCATTGAATGTGCGGCTTGGACGGCAGGAAACTGAGTTCGCCTATTTGTTTATCGGCTACCTGGATTCGGTTATCGAGCGGGCAGCGGCCCGGGCCGGCGCCGTGTATGTAGACACGCAGCATGCTTTTGACGGTCATCGGCTCTGTGAAGCCGGCGGCAGCCAAGTGGCCGTGAACGGACTGACGGCGGGTGATGACAAATTCGTACTGTTCGGCAACGAAAGCTACCATCCGAACCAGCTCGGGCACCAGTTGCTGGCGGACGCCATTCTTGCCGCGACGCATAATCTGACCGATCCGATGCCGGCACCAAACACGGGCATCACGCCGCCGGTAGCAGATGACAGCCTGCCGCTACTGCAGGCACCAAAGGTGAACCGGACAGCCTATACCGTGCTCAATGTGCTGGATGCACCGTTGCAGGTCCTGCAGCCAGGCGTGCCGTTCCGCGTGGACGTCCCGTCAGTGGATGATATCCTTGCACCAAACAGTGATTTTCAGGCAGTGTTGCACTCGGACCCGCTGCGTCTGGGTACGATCCGCAGCGATGCGGTCGGCAACATCACCGGCGACGTGGCAGTGCCGGCCAACGCCGCACCGGGCATACACGTGCTGCATCTGTACGGCAAGAACATAGCCGGCGACCTGGTTGATGTGCAGCTGACGGCATATGTGGCAGCAGGCGCGGACGATGCGGACGGTGACGGCATCCCGGACGGGCAGGACCGATGCCGTTATGTGCCAGCCGCCGGTGTCGACAATGACCAAGATGGCATTGACGATGCGTGCGACTCCTTGATCACAAACCCGCCAGCTGTTTTGTCAACCGGTAGCGCAGGCACGGCCAGCGGCAACCGTACGGCCACTGCGAGTGCTGCCGCCATCTCGCCGCCGCAACAAACCGGCGCAGGGGCGGGGGTGGTGGCTGCCGCGGATGATGCGACTGCCTCGGCAACCAGCAAGCAGGTGCTTGGTGCGCAGACGCCTGCACTGCATGAGGCGGCGCAGGCTCAGCCTTCGGTGTCCAACATAGCGCATAAGCTCGTATGGTGGGTTTGGCCTGCTGGCACAGTAGGCGCACTCAGCATCTTGAGTGCTGTCTTCTTCATATACCGAAACGTACGCTGGCATAGAGCCCGATAACCGGTTACACTACATAGCCGTATGGAACAATTCCGGGCAGTGGTGTATGCGTATTACCGGGACCATGGCCGCCACGATCTGCTGTGGCGGCTGCCTGGGGCAGATGGGTCGTTCGACCCATATACAATACTTGTCTCGGAGATTATGCTGCAGCAGACCCAGGTGCCGCGGGTAATCCCCAAGTTCACCACGTTTTTACAACAGTTCCCGACGGCTGATGCCCTGGCTGCCGCGCCACTCGGCGAAGTACTGGTGGCCTGGCAAGGGCTGGGCTATAACCGGCGTGCCAAGTTCTTGTGGCAAGCTGCGCACATGGTGGCCGGACAGTTTGGTGGCGTGTTTCCGCATACCGCCAAAGAGCTCATGCGGCTGCCGGGCGTGGGAGCCAATACGGCCGGCGCAGTGCTGGCGTATGCGCACAACGTGCCGGCGCTGTTTGTAGAGACGAATATTCGCACAGTCTATATCCACCATTTCTTTCAGGACCAGACGGCTGTTCCCGATGCGGCCATACTCGAGCTTGTGGCACAGACGATCGACCGGCACAACCCGCGCGAATTCTATTGGGCGCTGATGGATTATGGTACATATCTCAAACAGACTGTCGGCAATCTGAGCCGGGCGGGCAAAGGATATGCCACGCAGTCGAAGTTCGAAGGATCGCTGCGCCAACTGCGCGGTAAAGCGCTGCGCCTATTGGCGGCAGGGCCGCAGCGGGAAGATGCGCTGCTGGAAGCACTGGGCGACGTGCGCGGCGCGGCAGTGGTAGAGCGGCTGGCGGCGGAAGGGCTCATCCGCCGGCTCGGCGACGGCACGTACGACTTACCATAAGCGTGGTGTACAATGGCAGTATATGGACAGCCAGAGCACACCGCACCCCAGCACGCCGGCACCAAACGCGCCGGTGATGGATGTGCGCCCGCCCAAGCCGGTCGAGACGCCGGTCGCAACGGAAGCGCCAAAAGACGCGCCCGCGCAACCAGTTCCTGCGCCGGCCGAACCTCCTGAAACGTCTCCCGACACCTCATCCGCGCCGCTGCCTGCGGCCAAAACAAGCGCTGCAGCCGCGCCGCCCAGACAGCCGCATACGCCAGGAGTAGGGCTGGCTATCGCGGCGGCGATTAGTATCATTCTGGGGCTGGCGGCGCTGTTCGTGTATGCCTATTTGCGCACCAACGGCATCAGTGTGCTATAACGGTGCATATGTTCGACAAGGCGTTCGAAGCATTTCGGCGGCCGGGCACCGTTGGCGTCCTGCCGTCGGACACCGTGTACGGTATTATGGCCAGGGCAGCCGACCGCGAGGCGGTGGCGCGGCTGTACCGGCTGAAACACCGTGAGCACAAACCCGGCACCGTCATCGCGGCGACCATCGACCAACTGGTGGACTT
>DASZYD010000034.1:0-43985 GCA_035545555.1 Saccharimonadales bacterium (SeqCode)
ACCGATTTCTCAGTCACGTCAAACCTGTCCATGTAGCGACCAAAGGCTAGTCGGGCCTGCGAGTAGAAAGCTGCGAATGAGTTATAGACAATGGTTGTAACCGGCAGATATACCCACTGGGTAATCATAAACAGCGTACGATGGTGCTTATAACGCTCCGGCTTGGGTGGGAGTGTCTTGAGCGACAGATATATCGTCGATAGGCTGCCGATAAGCGCGAAGGTCTGGATATGGCTGACGATAAGCGGCAGTTCGTTGGCAGCGAAGCTGCGCGAATGGAAGAAGCCAGGGATAAAACCGCCGATCAGCGACAGGATGGGCCCAACCGCCCACGTTACGTGACCCTCAGTCAGACGAAGTGTCTTAGAGACGAGGTCACGCCGGGGGACCTTATTGTTCTTGAAGAAGCCCTTATCTACCACATAGGCGATATCAGAAGCTCCATATGTCCAGCGGCGTAGCTGTACAAATTGTGCCTTGAGGGTACGCTTGTAGGAACCAGTAAGTACGGCGTCCTGGTAAATGGGCACGTGAAGCGGGTAGACAACGTAGTCGCCATCGAAGCGGAAGTAACTGCGCCAGAACTGGTGGCCATCTTCTACGATAGTGCGCACACTCCAAAAGTCCGTCTCGACGAGTGAAGCCATGCCCTGCGCATGGGATGAGAAGTTGCGCATAGCGTGCGGCCGCATCGACAAGACGATGTTAAAGATTGAGTTACCTGTCGCCAGGACGCGCATCGGCGCCGGTGCATCCCAGATGTTGTTGGTGTACATCGAGACCGGTTGGAACGCGGCGCGGATAGGATCGGGACAAATGGCGTAGGCATAGCTCAGGCACGGCAGATACTCTTTATCCGGGTGATTGTCCGAATCCAGTGTGGTCACAATAACGCGCAACGGGTCAATCTGGCGGCTTTCGAGCCATTTCTGAAGCTCGCGCCCGGCATAGGTAATATTGCCCCCCTTACCAATTACCTCGTTTGGGATGTCCTTAGGATGCTTGATCGCCATGGCGGCATAGAATTGGCCGCCATATTCTTTGATCAGTTCGTGTGCCTGTTGTTCCACTTGGGCACCGCCGCGCTCCTCATACGCAAGGATGAACAGCACCTGCTTCATCGGGTAATCGGAGGCCAGCACCGACCTTATAGTAGGCTCCAGCACCTCCCGGCTCTCGTTATACGTCGCGATAATAATGGCGTGCAACAGCTCGCTTGGCTTGAGCCGCAGCTTGTCGCCACCATGCGCTGCTACTTGGTAGGTGTGCCATGATGGCCGGTGACCGCCGGCTTCGATTGTGCCCTGCTCTAGCTCGCTCACCAGATGCAGCCAGTTGAGCCTCTGGTTAATACGCATCACGTGGAACCCGTGGAGCGAGCGAATAGCCACAGCCAAGGCGCGTGTGAGGTAGATGAAAATGTACAGCAGTATGCAGAAAGCGGCAACAGTGACATTCCAGATGCTCAGCACAAATAATAGCGCCAGTGTCGATATGCTCAGGGCAAACGGCGCGATTTCGAACAACCGGTAATGGCCGCGGCGTTCTCTTTTGAGCGGGATCTCGATGTCGATCATCGCAACACCAGCAGCGCATTACTGACGATGGTTGCGAGCACCAGGAGAAAGGTGCCCAGACCCAGCACTACCACTGCCAGCTGGCGGTGGATCAGAAAGACGCGCAGGCTGATCAATGTGTGCAGGATCAGTACAATCAGCCCGAAGCCGATGAAGCTGAGCAACTCCGTGCTGCTACCCGGCTGGAAGGCGTTGACGGCTGCATCCGAACGGTATTGCACGATGTAGCTGCTATGGCTGGTATCCAGCCGCAGTAGCGTGAGCGTCGTAAGCAGCAGCGTCAAAAAAACATTGATGCTGAGGACAAGCAAGATGAACCGATCACGCAAATACTGCTTTGGAATCGTCATGGTGTTATATGGTATTGTAGCAGCTTCGGATTCTCACTGGGGCAGTTATAAACAGGAGGTATAGAGGGAAGGTGGTGCGGGTGGCGGGAGTCGGACCCGCGTCTCAGCCTTGGGAAGGCTACATAATAGCCGTTATACGACGCCCGCACATGGGCAAATTCTGGAGCCACCTTGGGGATTCGAACCCCAGACCCCCGCTTTACGAAAGCGGTGCTCTAGCCAGCTGAGCTAAGGTGGCACACCTCAAAACGCACGCTTATTATACCAGATACACCCCGGCGAGCACACCAGCTGCCGCCACAGGACAGTCGGATAGATAGAGTACTCAAACGCTATCTACTACGTCACAATATAGCCCTCCTACGCATCAGGGAGAACACCTTAGACAACAGCCGCGGGCATCGGCTGAACAGCTTGTTTATTCGTTCCCCGGGCAGCCAAGCGACGGTCTACTGCCTCACGGTAGTCCTCAAAAATACGCCGGCTCAGCTTGCGCAGCTCCGTGTCATGCGTCTCAAGCAGTGAGTACTGGAGACCAATTGTCTGCTGGATCCAACTCCACACCTGCGGCCGCAGTTCTTTCTTCTTCCCGAGCACCATTGCTCCGCCGCTGCTGCAGGTCACGCCGTCCACCATTACCAGTTCACCATCGGGCACGGTACTGATGGAGCGAACAGCGCCGGCATTGATCATGGCGCAATCACACATGGGGCACGGCTCGAGCGTACCAAAAATGCTGATGCCTTCCGGCAATGCCCGTGTCCACTTGGTATAGTCACGACCATACACCCTTGTGGCTTTCTGCTGCCCGCGCACAGCAAGCAGCGTCCTGGTTTCGGCATGGTCGACTACGCCGGTGCCGGTAAACATAGCATTACGGTTCGGGAACTCCCGTATCTCGTCGCCGCGAACAACGACTGCGACTGCGCCAATGCCGTAATTCCCTTCGCGGTGCGCCAGCAGGGCCTGCTCCAGCGCCAGCCGAGCATAATACTCCGGTTGACCCGGAAGATACGTGCCCGCTGTTCGCGCCAGATAAAGCGCGACTTGGTTATCTGTACCCATCATACGACTCCTCTGTAAGCCAGCGGCTACAATACCAGATAAAGCACCCATCGTGCAACCCGTAGCAGCGTAATCGGTCTACAGATTCCCCCAGCGTTAGTCACGAGGTTAGTAGCCTAGGCTGCTAACAGCTAGCGATAGAGCCCGCCCTGCTCATCCAGATAAACCATGCCCGCAGGACTGCTGCTGATCTGCTCTTGGTCAGACATATAATATAGCCCGAGATTACCAGAGTGAAGTGCTGCATCTAGCATCTGCAGCCTGCGCCCATATTCGGCGTTGTTAGCTTGAATATGCGTGATATGCGGGAACAACAGCTGGTCCGGTTCGCCTTGGCCCACGTATAGGCCGGTTGAGAGGACTGACTCATCACCTTCGAATTGCACGAGCACATGGTGGTGATCGGGCAAGTATGAGCTTGCCACCCCTGCCTCTTGCAGGATAGCCGGCATATGCCTCAAGAGCTCACCCCGAGGATTGTGCGAATCCAGTACTGCTATATTCGCCTGGAATGCAATCCCGATAAGTTTTAATAGGTCGCCCTTTTGCAAAATGCTGGTGTTCGTAATGCGCGACCATGGCATACGTTCGTTGTTCGGGATAATCAGTGACATAGTTTGCATATCGTATCATGCACGACGAGCAGGTGCAAAGGCATGTATTCAGCCAGCTATCCATGGTTGATATACCTGTTTACTTGCCGTCAGGGAGATGGCTGCCTGCACTCATAAAAACACCTCAGGCGAGCTGAGGTGTTTTTATTGGCGGGCTCGACCGGATTCGAACCGGCGATCTTCTCCGTGACAGGGAGACGTGATAGGCCTCTTCACTACGAGCCCATAGCTGCGCAACAGGGGTAATAATAGCAGGGCGACAGCTAAAAAGCAACCGTAGACAGAGTAGCTAGACATGGATAAAGATGCGGGACTTCTCCTTGGCCTCAAGCGGCTTGGTATACGCCGTGACGGGCTGGAAATTGAAGGCTATGTGCGCCGCGCGCACTTGCGTGCCCTGCACGCTCAGCACTTTGACGATCTCCAAGCTGTAGCCGGTATTGATAATGCCCGAATACTGGCCGGGCTGGAGCTGGAAAAGCGCATCGACGACCTGTGGCGCGATATCGGTACTGGACTTATCGATGAGCACCCCGTAGTTGCCCCCGGCTTGCTTGGTAGAAACATCATCAGACATGTTCTTGGCGACGGTGGCAAAATCAGCACCCTGCTGCAGTTCGCTCAGCGCCTCATTGGCACGTTCGTGCGTACTGCTGTCGAGTCTATCTACTACCTTTTGTGCGAGCAGCTCCTGGCCCAGTTCGCGCCGAAAATCATCGACCGTCCAGCCCCAGAACTCATTCAGCACGCTGCGAAATACCTGATCATTCGCACCAAGCCGGTTCTGGCTGCGGACGAGCGCCACCGCCGTGTCAATCTCTTTGTCGCTGACCGACAGATGATTCTTGCTCGCCAAGCGCTGCACATACGCGTTTTGCAGCACTTCGTTGAGCGAACGCTGGCGGAACACAGCCAGCTGCTGTTTGCCGGCCGCCGTACCGAAATCGACATGCTGCTGCGTCTGATAATAGTGCATGTAGTGCCGCAACTGAAATAAATAATCGTTGTATGAGACGAAATAGCGATTATTGACAACCGCCACCGGGAACGGCAACACACGGGTCACGCCATACATAAAGCTCGATGTCGTCTGAAATTTGTATAGCTCGAGCATGCAGAACGTGAAGAAGCTCACGATGGCGATAACCGAAACGCCGACCGACAGCTTGACGATGCGATGCTTCGATGCCTGCAACGGGTAGATATACTTGCGGGCACTGCCCAGCACTTCTTCGCGGCGGGCAGCAACCGTATCGTTCGTAATATGCACCGCGTCGTTTGTCGCTCCCGCTGGGCGGAGTACTTTCCGCTCATCTTTACGGTGCCGGTAGCGCGTGACAATCCGGGTCAATTTGTTGTTCATGCTTGTTCTTCTGGCGTATCATCGGCGGGCACTGAGGTGCTCTTGCGGAACGGCGGGTCGTTTTGGAGCGCACCCTGTTCCCGCAGTACCGCCAAAATCTGGCGCTGGGTCTTGGCAGGATGATGCACATAGTGGATCACCAGCTCACCAACATACGTCTGCATAGTTATTGTACCAAACCCCAGCAGTGTCTCCTGCAGGCCGGCTATTTCGTAGTTAACCTGTTGAATCTGTGACAGGCTCATATCAGTTACGCTGGTGTGGAACAGCCCTTTTTGGGTAATCTGCACAAACCGCTGGTCGGTGACGATGAATACACTGAAGTACCAGCCGATCCACGACGGGACGAGCAGGAGCGAGCCGAGCAGGATACTCAGGATCAACGCCAAAAAAAATGCCGTCATGGTGGGCGGGTTAGTTGGTTTGAGATATGTCCACGCCAGGATGAATAGCGGCCCGACGAGCCATGAGGAGAGACTGATAATCAACCCTTTGCGCATCACCATAGGGTGGCGGCGAAAGACAAACTGGACATGCTCGTCATCGAACTGCCCATCGAAGTAGTTGACCTGTGATGGTACGGAAGATTGATCGGCCATAAGCGTATTGTAGCAGCTACCGAGTCGTGGCGAACACTGCGAGCCGCTGGTAGCCGTAGGCGGCAAGCTTCGGTGCGATATCCTCGTAGGTTTTGCCCGCCAGGAGTCCGGCGGCGATGAAGGACTCTTGTGTCACATCGGCCAGGCAGCAGGCCGGCGGCGTAAAGGCTTGCTGCGCCGCCTCGCTCGGGAACTCAAAGTCGATAAGCACCAACCCTTCAAGCGCGCCGCGGAAGACATCTACCTCGGCCTGGCGGCCCTCGATAGTTACCGCATAGCGGTCTTTCTCTATCACCCTGCCGGGAGCCTGGCTGAGCGCATTGAACTCGGCTGATTCCAGCGGGATAGTCTGCTCCAGCTGCCGCGAGGCATCGCCCGCTGCTATCGGCTGCTTCTTGGTAATCTCGTACGTGTCGCCCCGCCGCCGGATGCGCAGGCGCGGATGCGCTGCCGACACCGGCACGTATATGTCACGCATGGCCATGGGGGTTGCATTTTTTATCTCCTCGGGGACGTGCCCGGCCAGATATGTCAGCTCCAGTTCAATGTCGTGTGCCATATATACTCCCCATACAAAACAACTGGTGCCCCCGGCAGGAATCGAACCTACATCTCCTCCTTAGGACGGAATTATTCTATCCGTTGAACTACAGGGGCGCTGCAATACATTATACGTATATGAGCCAGCAGCAACCGCCGTCCTACGGGCGGCAGCTGCTGGCCCCAAACATCTAGGCAGCCTTCGGCCTAGGCTGTGTAAAGCGGGCGTGCACGGTCTCGTACTCGTAGAGTTCTTCGGGCTTGAACCAGTGGGCGATCTCTTGCGTGGCCTCACCTGGCTCAGCAGACGCATGGATAAGGTTAGGGATACCCAGCCCGGTCGAGCCGGCATGGCCGTAGCTGATGTGGGCGTAATCGCCGCGGATGGTGCCGGGCTGCGCGCTCTTCGGTTCCGTTGGACCAACCATCTTGCGGACGAACTCAATCGCCTCGATGCCTTCCAATACCATGGCAATCACCGGCCCCTCCTGCATACGGGTTACCTGGCCGTTGAAGATCTCATCACCTTTGCGTGTGCGCAGCGTGCCGATGCCTTCATAGTGTTTGAAATAATGTTCATAATCAGGTTGGAGCATCTTCATGCCGACGATCTTGAGGCCGGCGCGCTCAAACCGGGCGATAATCTCGCCGATCACGCCGCGCATCACCGCGTCAGGTTTAAAAACTATAAGTGTTCGTTCCATGCAGGGCCCCTGTTTACTTTGGCCGCATTGTAACAGATCACCGCGGAGACCGCCAGTGTCGCACGTTGCGCTACAATGAACGTATGCGATTTGAGAAGGCCAAAACCGATTTTTTGGAATACCTGGAGATTGAGCAGAACCGGTCGCAAAAAACAATCGCCAATTACGACCATTACCTTACCCGCCTGATCGACTTCGCCGGCGATATCAAGGTAAGTGATATCGATGCCGAGCTGATCCGCAAGTGGCGCCTGTGGCTGAACCGCCTGGGCACCAACAGCAGCGACGAACTCAGCAAAACGACAGCCAATTACCACCTCATTGCACTACGCAGCTTCCTCAAGTTCTGTGCCAAGCGCGATATTCCTGCTTTGCCCGCGGACAAAATCGAGCTGGCGCGTGTCAAACGCAAGCAAGTCACCTTTTTGAATGAAGATGAGCTGGGGCGGCTGTTCGGCCAGCCGGACATCAGCACACCAGCGGGACTACGCGACCGGGCCATCTTGGAGCTGTTGTTCAGTTCAGGGCTACGCGTTTCAGAGCTGGCCGGGTTGGACCGCGACCACATCAACCTCAAGCGGCGCGAATTCATGGTACGCGGCAAGGGCCAGAAAGACCGGCCGATTTTTATCAGCGAAGAGGCAGCGACATGGGTACAGCGCTACCTTGACCGACGCGAAGATAACGCACGACCGCTCTTTGTCCGCTACAGTGGCCATCACGAGCTTGACCGTGGCGGCGATTTTCAACGGCTCACGGTCCGCTCAGTGCAGCGGCTGGTGAGCCGCTATGCCCTGCTCGCGGGCATTACCAAGCATGTATCACCACATACCATGCGCCACTCGTTTGCCACCGATTTGCTCATGAATGGCGCCGACCTACGCAGCGTGCAGGCCATGCTTGGTCACAGCAACATTTCTACCACGCAGATTTACACGCACGTGACCGACCCGCATCTCAAGCAAGTGCACGAGCGTTTCCACGCCAAACATAGCAGCAGCGATTAAGAAATGAGGCTACGGCTGGGGGGTGCCGCTGCTTTGGACGGTGCAGAGCGGATTGCCGTCACCGCCGGCCGAGAGATCGTCATACACCGCAAACGAGCCGCTTGTCACACCGAAACGCTTGCATGCCGAATCTTCTATCTCCAGCGCCGCTGCCGGTGAGGTGTCGGCATTGGCATCGGTCAGGTCGACCGCTACTTTAATTCGCCGCAGTACATCCTGCGCCTTGCCTGTTGCGTCAATGGTCGCCTGGGCGCCGGCAAACGACTTACCGCCCGCCGTAATGTCTAACCGTGATCCGGTCCGGTAGAGCGTTGCGACACGCATATAATAGGTCGTACCACTTAGCCCATTTATGGTTGCAGTACAGCTCGTAGCATTGCAGCGCGCGCCAATGACCGACCCTCGCGCCGCCAGCGAACCCGTGTTGGCGACTGAGCTCGAGTTGAACGGTACAAAGAACATAGTTGCCGTGTTGGTATTCCAGCTGTTGCGTGACAGGCCCCCATTGGCGTTGAGGAGGTCGACTTGCAGAACCGGGTAGGCGCAGCCCCACGCGCCACTGCCGGCCGCCACCGGGAATTGGCCCAGGCTGCTGGTATTCGTGTAGCATCCTGTTGCTCCACCCGTAGCGCCCGTCGGCAGATACCACGTTAGGGTTACGGTATTAAAGTTCGAGCCATTGGCCGAGATGAGCGGTACCACCGATGACGTGTAGCCAGCCTCGTAGCTCAGTGTGGTCGGCGAGGCGTCAATCAGTACACAAGTGTACGAAACGCTGTGCTGGCTGTCGATGGTGCCGCTGAAGTTGTAAGCACCCTGGTTGCCGCAGAGGGTTTTGTCCTGCAGCGTCGTCCCCGCCTGGACAAGGTTCTGGATGGCGGTACGCGCATCGTTCACGCCGCTTTCGGCCGCATAGTATGCCTGCACGCTCAATTGGTCATCGAGCGAGCTGCGCTGTTCGTTGCGGGAAATTTCGGCAAAGCCCAGCACTAAAAGAGCGATGACGATCATCATCACCATCGTCACCATCAGCGATACCACACCCGCTTCGCGGCTGTGCCGTATGAGTGCTCGCGGCGATCTAACGGTGGCTGTTGGCGCTCGGCGCATATATCTTAATGGTACCTTCCTGCTCATGCTATTACAACACGCGGCGCTCCACCGTCGTCTGCAGGTCGGAGACAGCGCAGAACTGCGAGCCCGCAGTGCCGCTACAATTCTCGGTTGCCCAGTTTGTGCTGCCCGATACGGCCGGCGTCAGCAAATCATCATCCCCATAGATAATACGGATGTGGATGGTGTACAAGCTGCCGCTGCCCGTCACCGAAAAGGCCGATAGCCGCATGTGCTGCCCGAGCAACTCGCGCGAGCCGGACGGCAGCGGATTGTTCGGCAGCGACGGCGTAGTGCTTGCTGTGCAGGAGCTGGGGTTGCTTACCACCAGGGCGTGATTTGCCTGGTGCTTGCCGCTGTTTGGTGCTGTGTCGGTCACCTGCTGGCCAACTGCGTACGAATACAGAGTATTGTCTATGCATAGACCGGATACACCACTGGAGGTAACGGTTGGTGTAATGTTGGTGCCAAACTCAATCGCCTGGCTTACGTCGGACATGATATTCCGCGCCGTCGCCTGCGTCTGCGAGCTGGTTACGCCCTTGAAATAACCGCTTGTAAAGCGCTGCACGCCGACTGCCACCACCAGCAGGATGACCGCAAAAACCGACGAGGCGATCATCAGTTCCAGAATGGTAAAGCCACGCCGGCGAACATGCGTCCGCCGATACCGACGGTCACTCACGAGCATGTCTGATTCCCCTTGATACTCAGTGACACCACCAGTTGCCGGCCGGAGCCGCCGATCGTAATCAGCCCCGACTGATTGGTCCCGGCGCTGGCAAAGCAAATCTGCACGCCGCCGGATGGATTGATCGGCGCGTCAGTAGTCAGCGTCGTATCGCGCAGCGCATTATTGATGGCGGTCGCCGCCTGCGCCGGTGTCTGGTCAAGCGCTGAGGCGCGGATAGGAATGAGGTCAACCTGCTGGATCGCATTGCCATAGCCCGTTGCCCCGGACCCGGAAGCACCCGGCTCCATAAGGACCCCAAAGGCGCCGATGGTATTCCCGTTCGACTTCATCCACGCCGTGGTCAGGCCGTACTCCAGCGTGCCGACAGTAGCGTACGTGTCATAGTCACCACTCACGCCCACCACAGTGGGATACGCCGTCTGGAACGGCGAGGTAGCGCCGGCCATCGCGCTCTGCAGGCCGGCAATAGTGTAGACCTGATACTGCTCCGGGTCGCTGCCATGCACGCCGAGCTGGACGACCTTGCCCAGGAACACGCAGCCGTTATTGGTGCCTTGCCCGTTCGTCCCCGCAGCAATCTGCAGGGTGCTGCCCGAAGCAGTGCAGGTAAAGTTGCTGGAGTTGGGGTAAAACCCCTGCGACACTTGGTCAACCGTCTGCTGCAATTGCGACTGAATGCTCTGGATGGCGTGCGTAAACTCGGCCGCGTTCTGCCGGCCCGAGAGCGTAGCTGCAATCGCCACGAACAGCGCGCCGGTCACCGCCAGCACGATCATCGTCTCGACGATAGTAAAACCGCCCCGTCCCAGCGCCCGGCCGGCGCCGCCCACGACTCGGCGACGGACATCCGTATACATGCCCCAAGTATAGCATAAGCAAGCTGACCGGCCGCTAGATGAACAGGCCGGTGTACCACCGTACGAGCGGCTCGCCAAACAGCACGACGATGACTGTCGCCGTAAGCAGCAGCGGCCCAAACGGCAAGAGCGTTTTGGCCGTTGCCCGGCCGCGTGCCAGCAGCGGAATGGCAATGAGCGACCCAAGCAGCGAAGCCACAAACAGCACCAGCAGTGCCCGCAGCGGTCCGCCCACCAGCAGGCCAAGCACAATCGCGAGCTTCACATCGCCAAAGCCGATCCAGTTGCCCCGCGAGCCCAAGTATAGTAGATAAAATAGCCCTGCCAGGCTACCAGCGCCGAATACGGCGGTAGTCGCTGCTGACCAGCCGCCGTGAAAAAATGCTGTCTGCATCACCACTTCAACGGCCGCCAATACAATGAGCGGATAGACAATCCGGTCCGGCAACAGCATCCAGCGGATATCGTATACCGCCAGCGCCATGAATCCGGTTAGGAACACCAGCCAGAGTATGAAGGGAATGTAGCCTGATGCTTGCCAGCCCAGCGGCCACCATATATAGGAGACTACGAACAGCAGTGCTGTCAGCAGCTCTACGACCGGATATTGTACAGAGATCGGGGCATGGCAATACCGGCACTTGCCGCCCAGCGTGAGCCAGCTGATAACCGGCACGAGATCTTTTGCCGTCAGCCCGTGCCCGCAGGCCGGGCACATCGACCGGCCACGCAAAATAGATAGCCGCGCCAGCCGTGTCCGCAGCTTTTGCTCGGCCGGCTTGCCGAGGCGCTTGCTGCCCGCCACCAGCGCCTCGGCCACCTCTTCCTGCTCATGCAGCCGCCACACCAACGCATTCACAAAACTCCCCAGGATGAGCCCAAGACAGCACACTATGAGGATCATGCAGTCATGCTAACATATTCAGACACTGACACAGCTATTATATCCGCTGTTCAGATCGTACATTAGTGTACTTGCCTGATACATACCACCGATTATGTCACCGGTGCCATCTTCAGTCGCAAGATTTGTGAGGTACTCACCAACCTTTTGGAGCACACCAGTTGCTAATCCGTCGACAGTAAACTCGGGCAAGTCCGGGGCTCCAATATTGCCTTTTGCGATGTCATAGGCAGACTGCATGCAATCTATTTCACGCTCCATAGTGTCACATGCATCCTGCATGCCACCACTACAGTCAACGCCAAGAGCGTTTGTCCGGTCAGTGAAAGATGAGGCGCTTGATACCATCGATGCACTCAACAGTCCAGAGGAATCGCAGTTGCCATCAGCGTATACATCTTCAGTCGCTGTCGTCGATGTCGAAGTTTTCCAAGGGCTAGTCAAGACGTCGCCGCATACTAACGAGCCAGATGACGGTAGTGGCCCATCATCATTTCCCCAGTACGTATATGTAGCGTCGACCACACATTCTGCGTCACTATCCGTAGTTGGCCAATCGCATGAGCTGATGGCCACACCGGAGACATTGCTAAATGAGCCTCGGAAGAGCACGTGGGCAGTTCCCCCGACGGCTAGGCCATTTTGGACGTCGTCTATTCCTATATCCGTAAGAGATACCTGTGGGCTCCCCTGTATAGTAATCGCATGGGTCGCGTACCTGAAAATCGCATGCGAAACACTAACCGCTCCACCACCTCCATCACTAATAGCAGTGCCATAGTCGCCTGGTGCCCCTACTGTAGTGCCATCATCAGCACTGTCTCCGCCTACGCTATCATCTCGCAGGCTTGTGAATATTACAGGATTTATTGAGCTACCGGCAACATTTACTTCACCTCCTGAGTTAACCTCAAACCCCCCATAACTGGAGGCAGGATAAGACTTTATGATGGCTCCCGGACCAATATCTAAGGTACCGTTTATAAAAGTAGCCTTCGTTTCAAATACAGCCCCACTTGTATTGTCAATGGTCCAGATTGATCCCTCTGGCACTTGGTCGTTATCACTTAGATATATAACGCGTTCCCTGTTATTGCCAGAGAAAATGTTCTTGTCGGCACCTGAAACGGTGGCTATTGTAACATCGGAGCTGTCAAGTGAGAGTGCTGGATAACCATCCCCAGCAATGGCGAACTGATTGCGTTGGAGTATGGCCTCATCACTACTACAACCGCTGATTGTTACTGGGCTATCAAAAGTATTATCGGTGAAGACCGAGCTTGACCCAGCGCCGCAAGACTCGGCGACTGCATAAGTCGCAAAGCTAAAGGTTGCGTACGAGACATTAATCGTACCACCATCGGCACTATTAATGGCCTCGCTATAATTACCTGGCGCGCCGACTGTCAAGCCATCACCAGCGCTATCACCCCCTACCATGTCATCATTCATACTCGTAAATATTACCGGGTTAGTTGATGTACCTGATACGCTTAGGGAGCCGCCCGCATCAACGGCAAATGCTGTGTAGCTGTTGCCTACGTACGTCTTGATAATGGTACCCCCGCTAATATTTACGGTGCCATTAATATAGATCGTCTTACTCTCAAAAATAGCACCACTTGTATTATCTAGGCTCCATGTTGAGCCAGCAGGTACTTGGTTATTGTCGCCAAAATAGACTACCACATCCCTGCCAGTGCCAGAGAATGTATTTCTATCGGTCCCTGAGACAGTGGCTATAGTGGCGTCAGAGCTTTCGAGTGACAATGCCGGAGAGTTAATATTACTAATAGTCGCGAATTGATTGCGCTCGAGGGTAACTGCACTATCAGGACAATCAGTAATAGTGACTGGACTAGCGAAAACATTATCTGTGAGCGTTGAGTGAGAACCACTTGTGCAGTATTGGTCAAGGGCATATGTGGCATACCTAAAGACTGCATTCGTTACTTCTACCGTACCACCAGACGCACTATTGATTGCTTCATGATAGTCGCCGGTGGCGCCTGTTGTCGGACCGTCACCGGCGCTATCGCCGCCAGCGCTGTCATCGTTGATACTTGTAAAGATAATTGGGCTATCAGAGCTACCAGCTGCATCTAGAGTACCGCCCTCCACGCTGATTGATCCCGGCATCCAGCCCGCAGCAAACTTAACGATTGTCCCGGGGTCGACACTCAGGGTAACTCCAGACGGAATGCTTAGCGGGCCATCTATGATGTAGACGTTGTCCGACGACCAGGTCGTATCTGTATCGATCGTACCTGAAACATGCACAACCGGAAGGCCATCAGCACGCGCAACACTGTCATAGCTAACCCTAGAGAGGAGTATACACAACGCAAAGGACAAGAGGGCTAGTAGCAAGTTATGCATACTGATCTGTTTTGCTGCCCGCATGATTACCTCCTTGGCTCTAGCCTTTAGACACTCAAAGCTCCTATGCTTAATATAAAGCATGATTTCAGCGCACAGCAATACATAGGCATCCTGAAGACAAAAATAAAGACGGGCCGAAGCCCGTCTTTCGTTATAGCCTTACTCTTTTCTACCCTTCTTGGCACTGCCAAGCGTAGGTACCGCCGCCAGTCTCAACAGCGTATACGGCAGCCACTTGGCGGTTATTACCCTGGGCCGAGCTTGTCGCTGAAGCACAACGCGTGCCTTCATATATGGTTACTTGGTCACCAGTAGGATTGCCCGTCACGTTCTGGTAAGCCGTCTGAACTGTCACTTGGCCTGATTTGTAGTAGCCAAGTTTAGCCGTAGCCGAAGCCATGCCGGTACTACTAATCGTAAGGGTACCATCTGTGCCAATAGCAAACGAGTTAGCGGGCGGCGCCGTCCCGCCGTTGTTATTCTCGAAGTCATCTACTGCCGCTAATACTGCCGAGACGTCAGTCTTGCGCTGCGTATTGCGAGAACTGCGTTGCAGGGCCGGGACGGCCAAGAAAACGATCAGGAGGATCAGACCGGCAATAGCAAGGACGATCATCACTTCTATGATCGTGAAGCCCTGCACGGCTCTGGCCCGGCGCTTCTCTAGTTTTTGTGTCATGGCAAATGCCCCCTTTGCGTAAACTTGCGTTATGAACCTTATGGCTAAATGGTAGCTGGCGCGCACATGAAAATCAAGCCCCCTAACCCTACCTAAGCAATATTGTTGACCTGGCTGGCCAGGTTATAGATGGGCAGCAGCACGGCAGCTACGATGGTGAATGCCACCAGGCCCATCAGGATCATCATTACCGGCTCGATAATCGTCTGGATGGCTTTGATCTCGTTGTCCAATTCTTTCTCATAGTAGTCGGCTGTCTTGCCGAGCATTTGCTCCATAGAGCCGGATTGTTCACCGATCTGCAGCATGTTCGGCACCAGTGGTAAGAAGTTGGGGTCACCCTGCAGGGACTGGCCAAGCGACTTGCCTGCCTTGACCTTTTCGATGGCTTTGACAATGGAATCAGACACGTGGACATTGTCTACTGCCTGAGCAGTGATGGTAAGCATTTGGATGAGCGGCACACCGCTCGCTACCAGCGTGGTACCGGTGCGGGCAAACCGGGCCATGTACATTTTGTTAAAGAGCGGCGCGATAGGCCATGCACGCATCTTGAGCTTATCGGTAATCGATTTGCCGCTGACCGTTCGACCCCACCGTGTGCCAAACACAATGATGGTCGCGATACCTAGCAGCAGCGCCCACCAGAAGTGGATGACAAAGTCTGACACGGCCAGCAAGATGGTCGTGACGAGTGGCAGTGACGAACCCCCTGTCTCGCTATACAGCACTTTCACTTGCGGCAGTACCTTGATGAGCATGAAGGTCACTACGGCAATCATCACCAAAAGCACGATGAGCGGATAGATCATGGCGCCGCGTACCTTGCTGATAACATCGGCGTCTTTTTCCTGCTGGTCGGCCAGGCGTTCCAGCGCCTTGTCGAGCGTGCCGGACGCTTCGCCAGCGGCGATGAGACTGATGTATACCTGGTTGAAGACATCAGGGTATTTGCCCATGGCCTTTGCCAGCGTAGAGCCCGCCTCGATATCGGATATAACGTGTGCGATGATAACTTTGAGCGGCTTGCTCTCGGTCTGGTTGTTGACGTTGCGCAAGCTCTGTACCAGCGGTAAGCCGGCGTTGAGGAGTGTGGACAGCTGGCGCGAGAACAGCACCCGGTCCTTGGAGCGTACACGGTTGAACCGGGCGAAAATGCCGCCGGCGCCGCTTTTGCTCACCGTGATGTCGATGGGCACCAAACCCTCGGCACGGATCAGCTTAGCGGCTGATTGTTCGCTGTCGGCCTGGACGGTCGCTTTCATGCGCCGGCCGCTGACCGGGTCGCGTGCAGTGTAATCGTAGGTGAGCATGGGTGCCTGCTAGCTCCTCATCAGCCTATCGAGTTCATCAATATCCACCGCGAAGTTGCGCGCTTCATCATACGTGATGGTGCCTTCGTGGATGAGCTTGGCCAGCGTCTTGTCCATGCTCTGCATGCCAAACTCGGCACCGGTTTGGATGACCGCGTCCAGCTGATGCGTTTTGCCTTCGCGGATAATATTACGCACGGCCGGAGTCACCACCAGGATCTCGGATGCCGCGATGCGGCCGCCGCCGATGGCCGGAATGAGACGCTGCGAGCAAATGGCCATGAGGATGTTGGATAGCTGCGCGCGGATCTGTGGCTGCTGGTGCGGCGGGAAGACATCGATCATGCGATCAATGGATTGCGCGGCAGAGTTGGTGTGCAGGGTGGCGAAGACGAGGTGGCCGGTTTCGGCGATGGTAATGGCGCTGGCAATTGTCTCGAGGTCACGCATTTCACCGATCAGCACGACATCCGGGTCTTCGCGCAAGGCCGAGCGCAAGGCCGCGCTGAATGAGTAGGTGTCGTAATGGACTTCGCGCTGCACGATCACCGACTTGTTGGACTTATGTGTGTACTCAATCGGGTCTTCGATGGTAATAATGTGCGCCGCCCGCTCCATGTTGATCTTGTGCACCAGCGCGGCAAGGCTGGTCGACTTGCCGGAGCCGGTTGGACCGGTTACCAGCACCAGCCCGCGCGGGTAGTCGGCGAACTTGGCAACGACTGGCGGCAGACCAAGCTGTTCGATGGACAAGATCTCGTTGGGGATGAGGCGAAGCGCGGCAGCCAGATTACCCCGCTCGTGGAAAGCGTTGACGCGGAAGCGACCCATATCGCCAAAGGCAAAGCTGAAGTCGAATTCTTTATCCTTGAGCAGAATCTGCTTCTGGTCTTCGTCCAAAATGGCGAAAATAAGCGCCTCTACCGCCTCATCGCTGAGCGGCTCAGCACCACTGACCGGCGTTAGTGCGCCGTCCACACGGAGCATCGGCGGCAGGCCGACTTGCAGGTGCAGGTCGGAGGCTTTCTTTTTGACCACCTCTTCCAAGAGGACTTCGATTCTTGGTTGACCCTGTTGCGTTACTTCTGCCACGTTGTACTCCTCATGCTATGTCAGCGGCCGCGACGCGGTTCACTTCGTTTAGTGTGGTAAGCCCGTTCAAGGCTTTCAGATAGCCGTCCTGTCGCATGGTAATCATGCCGTGTTCCTGGGCGCGCCGTTGGATCTCGGTGCTGGTTGCGCGCTTGAGAATCAGCTCCTGAATGTCATCCGACACCGGGAAGACCTCGTAGACACCCATACGGCCTTTATACCCTCCAGGCGTACTCGGGCTATCTTTGCCCTTGCTTAAAGTATAAGCGTGTTCGGTGCTCAGTGGCAAGCTGTCGTAACCAAGGTCCTCGGACGCGTCCTTGCGCTTCGACTCGTCTGTCGGCAGCAGGCCTGCCAGGGTCTTTTGGATGGAAGCGGTCTCGGTGGCTGAGCTCTGGTAGGTCTCTTTCGGATCGCCGATGCGCCGCACCAGCCGCTGGCCGATCACCACCTTCACCGTACTGGCGATAAGGAATGGCTCGACACCCATATCGAGCAAGCGCGGCAGAATACCGGCGGCCGAGTTGGTGTGCAGGGTGCTAAAGACCAAATGGCCGGTGAGAGCCGCCTGCACGGCCAGCTCGGCCGTCTCGCGGTCGCGGATCTCGCCCACCATAACCACATCCGGATCCTGGCGCAGAATGGAACGGAGGCCACTGGCGAAAGTCAGCCCGACATCCGGGTTCACCTGGATCTGATTGACACCCGGCATTTTGTACTCCACCGGGTCTTCGAGCGTCACGATGTTTATAGCATCGCTTTTGATCTCCTGTATCAGCGCATAGAGGCTGGTCGACTTGCCGGAGCCCGTCGGACCGGAGGTGAGAATCATGCCGTTGCTCTGCTTGAGCCCCTCGCGAATCATGCGCAGCGAACGGCCGTGGTAGCCTAAATCTTCGAGTTTCATGCTGGTGCCGGTCTTGTCGAGCAAACGGATGACCACTTGTTCGCCCCACACCACCGGCGAAATGGCCACACGCAAGTCGATATCTTTGTCGGCCATGTGGATGGAAAACTCGCCGTCCTGTGGGATACGGTGTTCATCGATCTTGAGATTGGAAAGAATCTTGATACGTGACACCAGCGGCGGTTCTGAGCTTTTGGGCAGCTGCATGACTTCGCGCAGGATGCCGTCAATACGACAACGGATCTTCAGGGAATCCTGCAGCGGCTCGATGTGGATATCGCTCGCCTTGTTGCGTGCCGCGTACTCCAGAATGGCAGAGAGCGCTTTGCTGATCGGCGAATCCTGCACCAACGTTTTGATATTGCCGGCCTGCGGTGCAGCCTGGCCGTTACCGGCCGGTTTGCCGACGCTCGGTGCCGGCGTGATCTCTGCCGTTTCCTGGCCGATTTGGCCGAGGGCAGCGTTCGGCAGCTGCGCCTGGTACTGCTTGAGCACGCTGCGGATGCCTTCCTCGCTCGCCACATATACCTTGAGCGGCCGGCCGATTTTGTTGCTCAAAAAGTCCACGGCCTGCACGTTGTCGGCGTCCAGCATGGCCACGACCAATCGGTGCTGCATTTCGCCTAAGGGTACGGCCATGTACCGCTCGGCTACATCTTGCGGCAACAGCTCTAAGACCTTCGGGTCAACCGAGACGTTCATCAGGTTGACATACGGCACCTTGGTGACCTTCGCGATAGCCTTTGTCAGCTGCTCGTTGGTAACATATTTGCCGCTTACCAGCGTGCCGAAGATGGAATTGCCGTCTTTTTTGGCCTTGTCCTTGACTTCGCCAAGCTGGGCGTCGGTAAGGATGCCGTCGCGGACCAGGTCATCCTCAACCTGTTGCTGTGTTGCGGCCGACAGGACACTCACGGGTGCGGCCTCCCGCTACTGACCCGACCCTGACCCATCGAACGGGTTGGTGTTGTTGTTGCTCCCAACCTCAATCAGCTTGGCGGGATCAAACGACTGGGTATTGAAGAACTGCGGATCGGGCGTTGTGAAGCGGGTAGAAATGACAGGCACCACGGCCGCTTTTTGCTGGCTGTTGCTCGGCGCCGAAAAGATGAAATGGGATGCCACCAGCGCGATGCCGCCGCTGATGCCGGCGATCAGCACGATCATCGCCAAGTCTTTTTGTTTCATTTCACTACCTCACTCTGGATATTCAGGTTTTGCGCCGGCT
Organism: Saccharimonadales bacterium (SeqCode); assembly: GCA_035545555.1. Classification (GTDB taxonomy): domain Bacteria; phylum Patescibacteriota; class Saccharimonadia; order Saccharimonadales; family UBA4665; genus JANWHZ01. Next base: position 18,989 of record DASZYD010000034.1, read on the forward strand.
GCCAGAACGTTTGGGCGCTGATGGTCAAGGTGAGCTGGCTCTGGTCGCCCGCCAGCTCCATGGTCTGGATCTGGAACGGCCGCGTGGAATGTTCAAACGACTTTACCAGATTTTGGATGGCATTGTAGTCGCCCACGACGACGATTTGGAACGGCATTGCCTGCGGCGTGGGTGTGCCGCCGGATTGGTTGCTCTGGTTGGCCGAATCGTCGGTACCGCTGATGCTCTGAATCTGCACCGACTGGCTGGTCAGCATGTTCTCCAGTGTCGTTACCAAGGCCGGATAGTCGTATTTGCTCGGCAGCGAGTCCAGGATGATTTTGGCGTTCGTGCCGTCCTGCTGGCCGGTGCCGTTCGGGTCGCCGCCAATGATATTGGTGGGCGTGCTGACAAACGCCTGATAGGCTGTCTCGAGGCTGTTCGTGGCCTGGATGTCACTCTTAAGCTGGTTGAGCGCTTTCTTGTTGGCGCTGATGACGCGGTTCTGGTATGTAAACTGGCCAAACAGCGAGAACGACGCAACGACACAAAACGCTACGATGAAGCAGGCGCCGGAGGTCACGGCCACCATGGTAGTGTTGGATTTCTCGATCAGGCTGCGCTTGATGGACGGCATGGCAGGCATATTACTCATCCCCCTTCTTGAAGATGATCGACGGTGTCAGCTCCGAGGCATCAACCTGGCCGATCGCCAAGGTCACGTCATCGGCGTTGTTGAACAAGTTCGGATCGAAGTTCAGCGTAATGGTATATGTCGCCGATTTGGCCGTCCGGCTAAAGCTGGATAGAACAATGTTGGAGAACGCTTTGGTTTGGCCGCTCTGCCCTTTGACGCTGTAGGTGGTAAACTTGAGGCCGTCAACGAACGTGTTGACCACATCCAGCCCCGGCGCATTACCGCTGATCGATATGGTGTTGGCAGTGTAATCAATCTTGAGGTCGGAGATGCTGGCGTCCTTCGGCGTGACCTGCGAAAGGTAGCCGAACAAGCGCGACGGCGCGCCGCGCTGCGGATTAAGCGAATCCAGCGAGTTGAGCTGCGCCTGTACGGTCAGGATGTCGGTGAGGTGCGGCGTAGATTGCAGCTTGCTCGTATTGGTCTGTATGTCGGCATGCAAATCGTTAATGCTCTTCTTCTGGATAATATAGACTGAGGACAGGAATAAGATGAGCACGACGAGTGCCACGGCGCTGGCGATGAACGACACGCCGATCACCAGACGCTTCATAGCCTGGGTCTTGATGTACTGCTGCTTGACGTCAGGGAGCAGGTTAAACTGGATCATCACGCCTCCCGCTCCGCCAGCCCTACGGCAACGCTGAACTGGTTGGATATCGACAGCAGCTCGTTCTGGCGGTCCGGGCTGAACTGCACGTTGCGCCAGGCATTGCCGATCTCTACTTCCAGGGTAAACTTGTTGGCCAGATATAACGGGAACTCCGGCAAGATAGCACCGCCGCCGGTGACGATGATGCGCGTAATTTTGTTGCCGGCATACCGCGTTTGGAAGAACTTGATGGACTTGTCGATTTCGGTGGTAAGCAGCTCGACGGTGTTGATAATCGCCTCGTAGACCTGGCCCTCCAGCTTGTCGCGGCTGAGACCGAACTTCAGAATAAACTGCTCGGCCTGCTTTTCATCAATATTGAGATTTTGCATACCGGAGCGGATGATCGCCTCCATGCCAGTCGGGATGGAACGCGTCAGACGCGGCAAGCCGCCCAACATCGTCACCAAATCGGTACTCTTGCGGCCCATGTCCAGGATAAGATACGGGTAGGTCGCATCTGCCGGGCTGAGCGCGCGGGCCAGTGCCAGGTTGTCCGGCTCGAAGGCAATGGTGTTGAGCCCGGTTGACTCAATAATATCCAGCCGGCGCTCGATAAAGTCATTCGGTACACTCGTCAGCATGATTTCGGCCTTGGTCTTGTCCAGCGGCGAATCACCCAAGACGGCCCAGTCGATTTTCGATTCGTTGAGCGGCGTGGGAATCAAGGCATCGGCCTGGTAGCGGATGGATTTCTCCATCTCGCGGTCCGGCAGCCGGTCGACATCATCGACGGTCGTGAACACACGGTTGCTGGGGATACCGACCGCCACATTCCTGGTACTGAACTTAGCCTGTTCGACCAGCTGAGCAATCGCTTGCGCCAGGCGGTCCTGGTCGTTCTTGGAATCGCTCAGTGCCAGTTTGCTGTCGATGGGCATATAGGCATACTTGTAGAGTGTTTTGGTCGGGCCGGTACCGTGCAGTTCGACCGCACGCAACGCCGAGCTCCCAATGTCGAGCCCAAAGAACGAGCTGCCGCCACCCAAGAGGCTCATCGGCTACCCCCTGTCGGCCGGTGTATGATACGTGTCAAGTCGTGCATGCCGTTCGTCGAGTTTTACCCTTGCTTTGTTACTGCCCGCTCGCCGCTTCAGCAGGCCTCTATGCACCCCAGTATAGCATAAGCAGCGGGGCTGCCAACCCGCTTTCGCGGTGTCAGCCGCCAGGTTGTCCGGCGAGCTGTGCAAGATGATACGCTTCCTCTTGGCGGTAGCGCTCGGCGTCGCCCGTGTGGCCCTGGGCGAGCATCTCCTCGGCCGCTGTCAGGACCGGTATATTGGATGAACGGCGTACGCAAGAGCTCGATACGGCTCTGGTGCTCTGCCAACCGCTCGTCAAAATACTGCAGTTCAGCCTGTCTGCCGATGAATGTATCCGGCGTCCCGGCCATCCTCTCCCCTCCGCTACGTACCCTTATGATACAGCAAGCCGCTACGGCGGAGAAACACAGTTAGAGAACAGGTGCGGCCTGTGGCCCCAGCCCCGGTGCGGGCAGGCTGCCGCTGCCGGGACTCACACCACGGCCATCGTATGGATTGACGGCGGTGTGGCCGTACAGGCCGGCAGGAGATAGCGGCTGATAGTTCAAATCGTAGCCATACGGCGTTGTCTGATCAGCACCGTTCAGCCCGGAAACGAGCGCCTTGAGCAAACTCCCCTGCGAATCATCACCCTCCAGCGAGAAGACCATTGCACCACGCAAGCCGTGGCTCCGGATATACAACGCCTTCTGGCCGACCGATGCCGGCGTATCACCGGTGTAGAAGGTACCGCTGCTGTCATATATCCACGGGCTTTGAGTGATGGGGTCGGTGTGCAGGAATAACGGGTTTAACTCGCCGGCCATGAGCAGCTCGCGATACTGTGCCGTGCCCGGTTGCTGCGTGTAGGGGTACGCCGGCGACGGCCCACCGGCCGCCTGGTACAATCCTTGCGTGGTGCCTGCCGTGACGCCTGACCAACCGCGCCAGTAGAACGGGATACCCATGACCAGCTTGTTCGCGGGTATGCCGGCATCCTCCCAGTGTTGGATGGCCTGATCGACACTCAGGCCTTGTGAGGTCGCCGGGTCAACCGGCGAGGTATACAGCGGTGCCTGAAAATTGGTCGGCCCGGTTGTTTCCCACGCGCCGTGCATGTCGTAGGTCATGACATTTGCCCAGTCCAGCGACGGCGTGATTTGGCTGGCTTGAGTATTATCAATGTTGCTGCTGCCCGCGGGTACGGCGGCGGTTAGATAGTAGTGCCTGCCGTCAATCGTACCCTGCGCGTTGAGCTGGCTGCGGAACTCTGCCAACAGCGCCGTATAGTTGGCTGTGTCGTTGGGCGATGTGTGGTTGCCCACATGTCCGTTGCTGCTGGCCGGGAACTCCCAGTCTATATCGATGCCGTCAAAGATGCCCGCCGCCGCGCCTGGCCCGCCAGCCGTGGTGTCACCGGCGATACCGGTTGGCAGGTTACCGCGGATGTACATATCCACGCATGAGCTGACAAAGGTCTGCCGTGACGCCGCCGTTGCAGCAGCATCAGAGAAGTACTTTGAGAACGTCCAACCGCCAATTGACAGCAACATCTTCAAATGCGGATGCTTGGCCTTAAGCTCTTTCAGCTGATTGAAGTTGCCCCGGAGCGGCTGCGCCGGGCTGTCTGCCTGACCGTCAACTGCTTCATCAGCACTGAACGGCCTCTGGTAATCGCCCCAGACATCCCCGGCGTAGTCGCCGGCATTCGGATTATTGTCATCGGTGCTTGCCGCCGAGGCAGCCTGGAAGCACGTGAGCGTGTCGGGGTTAATATTCTCGAAACTGTATATGAGTGTGGTAAGGTTGCTGGCCGCGCCGGACGTGTCGACATCTTTGAGTGAGTAGCCACTGCTATACGCGGTCCAGTTGCCGTAGTAGCCAACCCGCTCCCGCCCGCTGTCTGCAGAAACTGCCGGTGAGGCAGCGAGACTTGGGGCACATGCGGTGATCAGTAGCAATACTACCGACACCATTCGTGCGAGCCCCTGCCGGTGATGCCGGCTATCGGGCCATTGTACCCTCATGCGTTCCCTCCTAGGTTCAATCGGCTGCACGATAGCGCCAACTGTAGCATAGGCTGAGAATAAGCACAATCGGCCATCTTATCCCGGCTACGGCAACATTGTATCTGTTATAATGCCTGCATGAGCCTTTCTATCGGGATTGTCGGGCTGCCGAATGTCGGCAAGTCGACCGTATTTAATGCCTTGACCGGCAACCAGGTGCTGGCTGCGAACTATCCCTTTGCGACCATTGAGCCGAACACCGGCATTGTGCCCGTGCCCGACGACCGGCTGCACCAGCTGGCCAAACTCTATAAAACCGATACGATCGTGCCCGCCACGGTTACGTTTGTCGATATCGCCGGTCTGGTCAAAGGCGCCAGCGAGGGTGAGGGGCTGGGCAATCAGTTTCTGAGCCACATCCGCAGCACCAGTGCCATCGTACAGGTTGTGCGCGCGTTCGAAGACAGCAATGTGGTGCATGTTGATGAGGCGCACGATCCCCGGCATGACATCGACATCATCAACACCGAGCTGACCCTCGCCGACCTGCAGACCGTCGACCGGCGCCTGCCCCGCCTGCAAAAAGAGGTGAAGGCCGACCCTAAGCTCAAGCCCCAACTTGAGACGCTCGAACGCGTCCGGGCAGCGTTAGATGAGGGCACGCCCCTGTTCGCCCATCCTACCCTGCTGACACCCGACGCCGCCGAGTGGCTCAAGCGCGAGCTGCAGCTGCTCACGCTCAAGCCGATTATCTATCTCTTTAACGTCGACGAGGCCGGCCTGACCGATATCCCTAAACAACAGTTGCTGGCCGGGATAGTCGCGCCGGCCCGCGCCCTGTTTGTATGTGCCAAGCTGGAAAGCGAGCTGCAAGGTCTTGACGCCAGTGATGCCGCCGAGCTGCTGCAAAGCTATGGCGTGCAGGAATCGGGCCTGATCCAGCTCATCCATGCCGCGTATGATGTGCTTGGCCTGCAAAGCTACCTCACGGCCGGCGAAAAAGAAGTACGTGCCTGGACCATCCCCAAAGGTGCCACCGCGCCGCAGGCTGCCGGCGTGATCCATGGTGATTTTGAGCGGGGCTTTATCGCCGCGCAAATTGTGGATTATCACGACCTCATCGCAGCCGGCTCCGAAGCAGCCGCCAAGGCAGCCGGCAAAGTTGCAACCGTCGGTAAAGACTACGTCATGCGGCCCGACGATGTGGTAGAGTTCCGGTTCAACGTCAGTAAGTAACGTCTCGGCTCACTGTCCGAACCGGCGCTGCCAGGTCGCACGCGGCAAGCGGGTATAGGCGCTTATCACCGGAACGACCCGCTTCACGGCTGCCAGGCTGACCTGGCCGGGCGACACATGTTGCGACGAGGTAGTGGCGGGCGGACCTGCAGCCTCAGCCACAACGCGGGTCATGCCGGCAGCGGGCCGGAGCAGCACCCCCTGTTGTTGCGCCGCCAGTAACAACAGCTGTTGGTTGAGTTGCTCAATCCGCACTTGCTGTGCTTCCTGCTCCTGCTGTTGCTGCTGCCGGAATGCTGCCACGCGGTACTGCACATAGCCCAGCAGCCGGCGCAGACGGGGCTGGTTCCAGCTCGTAAAATGCAGCGTTTTCATGCCCGAGCTGACGCTGACCTCGGCACCGATCAGGCGGTGGCTGTAGTCGAACTCGTTGATCATATCGAACCGCATGTCCTCAACCGTCAGGTAGTTCAGCGGCTTTTTATCAACCAGCAGCAAGCGGGCGGTGGTGGCAACCAGCAGCGCAAAACCGGCCTCGTAGTAGCCGTTTGCACATTCATCAATCGCTTCATCCGGCAGGAGGATATTGCACAGCTCTTTCACCTCGCTCCTGCCCCACCCATGGCTATCAAAGTGGATTCGCCGAAGCTGCTGATCGAGATTACTTTTGCTGATCATAGCCGCGCACCTCCGCACAACTAGTATTTTGATAGTACGCCGTGCTGCGACAAATGGCGGTAAAAATAGTTACAATCTGCCAAAAAGCTTATGCTTACAGATCAGTCAACAGCTTGCTTCATCAGATGATACGGTCTATAATGATACTATGTTGGCCACTATGCGCCAGACTGCTGAACTAGTTGGCTTCTTCCAGAAGCATGGCCAGCAGGCCACCTACAGCAAGAACGATTACATCATCAAACCGGGTGAGCCGCCGTCCGGTATTTTTTATATCGCCGAGGGGCTGGTCAAGGCCTACGACATCACCCGCTATGGCGAGGAGAATCTGCTCATTATCCGCAAGGAGCACGAGCTGTTCCCGCTCATTTGGGCCATGACCGGTCAGGAGCGCCAGGTCATCTATCGCGCCATCACACCTACCGTGACATTCAGTGTACCGCGGCCCGAGTTTATCCAGTTTTTGCACCGCAACCCGGGCGTGCTTACCCCGCTCATGGATATGGCCATCGAAATGTACCGCCTGCATAGCGAGCGTATTCTAAACCTGGAATACCGCTCGGTACGCGAACGCGTCATTTCGTTCCTGCTCACCATGGCCAACCGTTTCGGCGTCAAGACCGACGACGGGGTGCTCATCGCCGTGCCGCTGCGCCACCAGGACATTGCCAGCTCCATCAATGCGACACGCGAAACAACCAGCCGCGAGCTGAATGCTATGCAACGTGACGGCCTAGTGGGCGTGAGTATGTCGCGGCTTCTCCTCAAAAACGTGCCTGCCCTGCGCGCCTATCTGTCGGCGCCGGCCAAGTAGCTACCGCCAGCTACGCGTGAGACGTTCGATGATATCAACGATTTTGTCGTGTGGCGGTACGTCGTTCTGGTCGTAGTAGTGGTCAGTCGATATGTAATTTTCGACCACGCTTAAGCAATACACCTCGTCGGCCGTAATGTGGATGCGGTCAATCGCGCTCACGCTGGCAAGCGGCGTGGCCACGATCATCTTGGTAATATCGATCGGCTTCAAGAACGCCGCCGCCAGGTCAAGCGCGAAGCCGCTGCTCAGACCATCAGACACGAGAATGACGTTATGCTCTTCCAGCAACCGTTTGTCGACCGTCGCGCCATTGCCCAAAATCCGGTTGAGGTCTTGCAGGTGGGTAATTTTTTCCTGCTCGATGTAGTGATAGTATTCGCCGAGCATTTCATCCAGCTCGCCCGGCGAGTATGTCTGATTATATGAAACTGACCCGTCCTGCGTGATGCCGGCAACTGCTTCCAGCTCGCGCGGCAGCGTGATTTCCTCGCTTAGCAGTAGCGACAACACACAGTGCAACGCTGAGGCGATTTGTGCGCCCACGATCACGCCGCCATCACTCAGCGCCACCACAGCGCATGGTTGCCCCTGGTATTTCGGCGCGATCTGGCCCGCCAGCATCCGTCCCGCCTGCGTCCGGCTTGCAAAATACATATATGCTAGTGTAGCATTCCGCTCCAGGTTACCGAAGGATGAACAGCCGCGTGCTGCCGCGTTGCGTACCTAAGGCCGAACGGGCCGCAGCAGATAGAACCGCTCGCGGTTGCCCTTGCTACCCGGCACGGCCGAATCAGCCTTGTCGACAATCACAAACCGCGTTCGTGCCCACTCTTCAAACGATTTTAGAATGTCGCGCCGCACGTGGTCGTTTTTGATAATACCCGCGTGTTTTTGCCCGGCTCCGTCCGCCTCAAACTGCGGTTTCACCATCGCCACAAGCTCTGCTTGCGGGCGCATCAGCCGGGCGATGTGCGGCAATAATTGACGCAGTGACACAAAGCTAACATCAGCTACTACGATGTCTACCGGGTCAATCATGACGGCGTTCTTTGCCATTGTATGCCCGCGCGGAACTACCTGCAGGATATCCGTCTTTTCGTGCAATTCGATGCGGGGGTCAAGACGTAAGCGCGGGTGAAGCTGCCTGGTGCCGATATCCACGGCAACTACTTTGCGTGCGCCGTGCTGCAGGGCATAATCCGTAAAGCCGCCGGTCGAGCTGCCGACATCCAGCACTATCTTGTCGGCGACATCTACATGCAGCGCCGCCGCGACACTCGCCAGTTTGAGACCGGCACGGCTGACATACTGATCGGCCGTCTGCAGTGCCAGCCGATCCCCTTCAGTTACCAGTGTACCGGGCTCAGTTATTACCTCGCCATGTGCCGTTACCCTACCCAGCCGGACGTAGCTCTCGGCCTGGCTGCGCGTCGGTAAGAGCCCCCGGGCAACGAGGGCACGATCCAGCCGCACCTTCCGCGCCCGCATACCGGTCACATGCCGGTCAGATGCACCATCCGGCCGCATGGCCATTAGTCCTTTACGCGTTCGCGGTAGGCGCCGGTCGACGTGTCGACTGAGATCATATCGCCGGTCTTCACAAACGCCGGTACGCGTACGGTAATGCCCGTTTCGACCGTCGCCTCTTTCGTTACCGATGTGCTGGTATCACCCTTTACGACTGACTCGGCATAGGTTACTTTCAGGGGCACATTCTTTGGCAGCTCCACGGTAATCGGGCGGCCGTCAAATAGCTGCAGGCTGACCCGATCGCCTTCCTTCATATAGCCAACGGCGTCACCCACCAGGTCAGCTGAGACTTCAAATTGCTCGAACGTCTCTTCGTTCATGAAGAAGAACGTGTGGCCGTCGTTGTAAAGATACTGCACTGCCTGATTGGTGATATCGGCACTCTCCAGCTGTTCATTGCCCTTAAACGTCTTCTCGAGTACTTTGCCGTCAAGCAAACTCTTGATACGCACCGTAACGATGGAGCCGCCGCGGCCCATTACCTTCTGCGCGTAGTCCACCACCCGGTATGGCGCGCCGTCCAGCTGGAACAACGCACCTTTTTTGAGGTCAGTAATGCTTAAAATCATGGGTAAGCTCCTTATGCTATAAACGCTGCCAGGCGATCAAGCTGCGCCGAAAATTGGGCGACTTGCACTGCACTGAAGATATCCTGTTCGGCGGCTTTGAGCAGGCTTTGGCGCACCGCCGCAAGCCGCTTTTTGCCGTCGGCAGCGAGGCGCCCCTGCTCCGCTCGGGTTTCGGCCAACTCGTAGTCGCGGACATCGAGCCGTGCGTCAACCAGCTGTCCTTTCAGCAAACGGACTGTTTTGGCTGGGCCAGGGTCGAGGCTGGCACTATCCACACCTGCCAGTACACGTGCAATAGCTGCCTCAAGGTCCCGCATCAGTTTGTACGGCGACTGCTCCATACCGTCTATTGTACACGAGCAGCTGATCTGTCCGCAGCGCCGCCGTCTGCCCCGCTGCTTAGTTGCTCGCCACGAACGGCAGCAGCGCAATGTGGCGGGCACGCTTGATAGCGCGGGCCAGGTGGCGCTGTTGGCTCTCGGTCAGGCCGGTCTTCTTGCGAATCTCGATCTGTCCGTAGACATTCACGTAGCGCTGCAGCGTCTTAAAATCCTTGTAGTCAAAATATGCTACGTCGGTACGCGGTTTAAAAATCTTTGCCATAGTTTATTCTCCGAATTGAGTTCTTACGTATGTTAGAAGGGTATGTCGTCGAGGTTGATCGGCTCGTCGCCGACATCTTCGATGACGACATCATCGCCACCGCTCTTTTTACTTGGCTTTGGTTTGGCGGACGCCGGGTTGTCCGAGGCCGGAGCGCCGGCATTGGTGCCGCCACCCGCACCACCGAGAAAGGTTACGTCCTGTGCGACCACTTCCACCTTGCTGCGCTTCTGCCCATCTTGCTCCCAGCTACGGCTTTGCAGCCGGCCGTTGACCAGGCACGGGCGTCCTTTGCTTAGGTATTGCGCGACGCGCTCGCCCAGCGGACCCCAAGCGACGATATCGATGTAGTCGGTCGCCTCCTGCCAGTTGCCGTCCGCACCCTTGTAGCTGCGGTTCAAAGCTAAGCTGAAGCTGCAGACATTTTGGCCGTTCGGCGTCGTCCTGAGTTCCGGGTCTCGGGTCAGGTTCCCCATCAGAATGACTTGGTTGAAACTACGTGCCATGTGGCAATCCCTCCTCCGCGGAAGCTAGGTCCGTGCTCATTAGTTTGTACCTTTACCCTATCGCTCGGTCAGTGCCGCGTCAAGCGGCAAAACCGCCTAGCGTCCCCCGCGTGCTTCGTCTTTGTCACCGGCGTCGGCGGTTTCGCCACGCTCGGCGGCCTTCTTGGCTTTCTCGGCCTTGGCAGCATCTGCCTTGGCGATTGCCTTGAGGTCCGGCCGGGTGATGAGGAAGCGGATCACTTCGTCGGTAATGTTCAGCATGCTTTCCAGCTTCTGCACATTTTCGGCCGGCAGTTCGACCGTGTAAAACACGTACACAGCGTATTCGTTGTGCTTGATGGGGTACGCCAGTTTGCGCTTGCCCCAACTGTCGGTATTTACAATCTTGCCACCGTTGTCGGCGAAGATCTTTTCTACCCGTTTTGACGCCTTGGCCAGATCAATTTCCAGATCCGGGTGGTAGAGCACCGCTACTTCGTATTGGTTCACCTAGGGTCTCCTTTGGTTAAAGCCTGCACTCACGTCTGCCGGAGCAAGGGATGCAAGCCGAGCTGATAATGCACTACAGTATACCGTTTTCACCCCTGTTGGTCAAGCTGTCGGCGGTGCAAAGCACACCTGCAGCACAGGCACTATGCGCGATAGCCAACCGGGCTGTCGTAAAGCGCCGAGCATAAACTCTCTCGTTTCCGGCGGTGCCGTCGGGTTGAGAAGCCCCGCCGACCGTGCCTGGCTGTAGTGTGGCTCAACGGAAACCGCTGCCGCGTCGACCATGTCCGATATCAATAGCTTGCCAAGCTCATACCGCCGGTCCTGACTATGCGTGTATAAGAACTCATCAATCGTCGCGTTATTGATGCCCGGCGCCTGCTGGGCAATAACATATTCGGTTAAGAATCGGCGCATGGCTGTATCGTCATACAGATAGCAAAGCGCGCTGCATCTACCTTGGCGGCTTTGGCTGACTGCGCGGAACAAGCGGCGCTGGCTGCTGCTCAGCATGACTACTTTTGGCTCATCCGATGACACATCAAGCCCATGTTCGGGGACAAAGCCCGCGCACGCCAGCAATACTAAGCGCAGCTGCTCCCTTTCGTCTGCCGGTATCTCTGGTCCATCAAATTGTTGGTGGTACGCTGCATGCCGTTTCCGGTCGATAAGCTGTAGCGGCTCAAGCGGAGTGCTTTGCCGCCGATAGACTGCAGCATGGGGTCGTACCGTGGATGCCAACTGTGATGGCGGTTCAGGTCGAGGTCGGTAATATTCGGCAGAATCGGTAGCGGCAGGCCCACCAGGTCATCTTTTGGTGTCAGGCGTTCGGCACTCATAGTGCGGCCCCTTCTGTGCGTTTGGAAGCTGTAGAGACAAAGAATCCCGTCGCTCGGGACGGGATTTTTGCGGCATTACATGCCAAGATGATAGTTGGATTGGCGGTAAGGTACAGCCGCCACAATGATTTTTTCGGTGATACAGAACAGAGGCAACAGCCACGTCTCCCAAGGCGTCCATCCTGCTTATGTTTGCTGTTATACACAAGCATAGACGATACTTGCAACCACGGCAACAACTTTTTGTACAACAAAACTACGACGTCAAAACGGCAAACACCCGCCGTGATCGCAAGCGCCTACTGCCCGGCAGCGATACACTGCTCGATGTATGAGATGCTCAGTTCCAGTGGTTCGACCAGGCCAACGCGTCCGGCCATTGGCAGGAAGTATTGGCGCGCCTCTGCTGCATATGCCGCTGCATTGGCTGACGTGTTATAGGCCATATTGGTGAGAAGATTGTTCATACGGTCACATACCTTGATGCGCATGGCCGGCAGGCCAATCGCTTCGTCAGCGGTCATAATTGCACCATAAAACGCTTCCGAATCAAACGGCTCTGGCTTTGAGACTAAGCCGACGATAGCAGCGACGCGCGGTGAAAAATCCATGGCAAGTTGTTCGGTTGTCACATCAGAGTCCTCGATGATGTCGTGCAACAACGCGGCCAGCCACTCCTCCTTATCTGTCACGTTCAACGTAATCAACATGTCGCGGATGGCAACCGGATGCGTTTCGTAAGGCACGTTCGGCGTAGCCGAAAAGTTGCGCACTTCTCCGTTCGCCTTTGTGACAAGGCGCTGCAGCGCCTTCTTTTCAAGTCGTCGGTAGGTCGTCCAGTCCATTTCAGGTTTCGCTATGTCGGCGTGCCGTTCCATGGTGTTCCAGTATATGCGCAGGGGGCATGAGTGCGCAAACAAGAACGGTGACCCATTACTCGCTGTCGGCAAGCTCAGCAGCGCCGCTACTGCTGGCGCTATCATCGGCGAAGACTGATTCTAAGCTGGTGACCAGTACTTCGCGGGGGCGTGAGCCATCGGCCGGACCGACGATGCCCTGTTCTTCCATGGTCTCGATCAGGCGCGCGGCCCGGCCGTACCCGATACGCAGACGGCGCTGCAGCAAGCTGGTGCTGGCCTTGCCGCCCTCGATCACACAACGCACGGCATCTTTGAACATGTCGTCGTCGGCTTCGGACGCGCCGTAATCAGCCACCACGCCACCCTTGCCGTTCAGCACGACCGGCAGGCTGACTACCTCATCGTTATACTGCGGCGGCCGCTGCATACGGATAAAGTCGGCCACTTTGGTCGTTTCGTCGTCTTCGATGAGCGCTGCCTGGACACGCTTGGGTTTGGGCATCTCGGCCGTCAGTAGCAGCATATCGCCCCGGCCCAGCAGCTTCTCAGCGCCGATCTGGTCAATGATGGTCCGCGAGTCCACCTGGCTGGCAGTCGTAAAGGCGATGCGCGCCGGAATATTCGCCTTGATCAGGCCGGTGATGACATCGACGCTCGGCCGCTGCGTGGCAAGGACCAGGTGGATCCCCACGGCGCGGGCTTTTTGGGCGATGCGTACAATCAGTGCTTCCACATCGCGGGCGGCGACCATCATCAGGTCGGCCAGCTCATCGATGACGATAACGATATACGGCATGCCCTCCTCTTTTTTGAGGGTGTTGTATTCGGCAATATTACGCTTACCGACTTCGGCGAGCGCTTTATAGCGCCGCTCCATCTCGGCGACCGACCACTTAAGCGCACTGATGCATTTCTCCGGCTCAGTGATAACAGGGGTCAACAAATGCGGTATGTCGTCATATGGCTTCAGCTCGACCTGCTTGGGGTCGACGAGAATGAGCTTGAGGTCGGCCGGCGAGTTGCGGTATAACAAGCTGCTAATAATGTCGTTGATCATAACCGACTTACCGGAGCCGGTCTGGCCGGCGACAAGCAAGTGCGGCATTTTGCCCAGATCGGCCACTACTGCCGTACCGGAAATATCGCGACCGATAGCGAAGCTCAACGGCCCACTCAGGTTTTGCCACTCATGGGATTGGAACAGCGAGCTGAGCCGCACGGTTGCCGCCTTGACGTTCGGTACCTCGATGCCTACCGCGCGCTTACCGGGGATGGGCGCCTCAATACGGATCGACTGCGCAGCGAGGTCGAGTGCTAAGTTGTTCTCTAATGCGGTGATCTTCGTCAGTTTTACACCCGTCGGCGGTTTGAGAGTGTACTGCGTAACGCGCGGACCGACGTTCGCGCCCTCCATTTCAACTTCGATATTAAAGTTCGCCAGCGTGTCATGGATGAGCATGGCACTGCCTTTCACATCGCCGGCGTCCGCCTTGTCCTGCTTCTGATTAAGCAAATCGATGCCGGGTAGCTGCCAATTGGGATCGCTGGCAGTAGTCAGTGCCTCGTGATTCTCATTCGGAGCCAGCTTTTGCGCCGTATTCTTGAGCGACGTTAGACGCGCCGGGGCCTCACGGTCGGGACCATGGTGTTCAACCGGCACACCTTCGTTGAGGGTAAAGCCGTTCTGCTCCGCCCGGCTCTTGAGCGCCGCCAACCCATCTTCTTCGGCGCTCTTGCGCGTAAAGATGCCAAACAGTTTGAGGAGAACGCGCGGGTGGATGGCGAAAGCGAAGAAAACCGCCAAGCCACTCAGCACGAAGAATAGAATGAAAGCCGGCAACTTATCGAGTGCACTCAGCACCATCGTACCCAGCAGATTGCCAACGTAGCCGCCATTGTTACCCTGCCACCCACCGCCGGGGTTCTGGGTGGCAAAGGTCACATCTACTAATCCGGCCATGAATAGTACGATGCAGGCCATGCCCATAAACTTGGCGGGCGACAACCGGTGATCTTCGCTGCTGAATTTGGTGACGCCCCAGTACACCAAGGCCAGTGGCAACAGGTATGCCGCCCAGCCGAAGACCACATAGAGCCCATGGAACAGGCCGACAGGCAACGGCCCGCCGGTACCGAAGCCGCCCAGCAGCACAAATAACGCCGTCACGCACAGCAGCGTGGCACCGGCAAAGGCCCAGAACGGTGATCGTTCCGGCGACTCTTCTTCGGCGCGTCGGCGGCGACTGCGGTTTTTATGTTTGGCTGCCATCGTAGCTTTCAGTATACCCTCTGGATCGCGACCGCTAAAGGGGGTCACCATCAGCCGCAAATTATAGCAATATTTACATCAGTTGTCAAAAAGTACAGGCCGGCACAGGGCAAAGCGTTTTCGCGGTAGCTGCTAGAGTTCAAACTGCTGGCGAATCTTGAAGCTAAGCGGACCCTGGGCGATGTCGGGGTGCGGATCGGGGTTGACGATGGGCGGGACCTCTCGGCCACCCGGCGTCGTAACGATGCGCACAATCAGCCCACCGGCGGCCTGCCCGGCTTGCTCGTGCTGCAAGGCAACGGCGTCCGGATCTATCGGAGCTTCTGGGATGACAACGGGCTGTTGGGGCTTCTTTTCAAATGGAAACATAGATGGTCTCTCTACCTCTTTTGTTAGACAACAAGCGACCCACACTCGTGTGAGTGGCTTACTGTAAGATTTTTTACACAGCACGTTATACGCTGACAGCTGGCACCTGTCAAGGCGCGCGTCATTGCGCTTGGCGATACCGTAGTAATCTAGTCGACACGCGGATCTTGCGTCAGCAGGCGGGCACGCATTTCCTGGAAGCGACGCTGCTGCTCGGCGGCGATCTCTTCGCCGCTCTTGGCCGGCACCTGCTGGAGATTGTTCTGCTGGCCGCCATTCTCGCCAGTACCGCTGCCGCGGCCGCTAATGACATTGACCACCGGAATGACGATCGGGCTGCGCTGCGTCTTGTCGAACAGATAATGTGTCACGTGGTCTTTGAGCTCAGCCTTGAAGCGGTCGAGGTCAACGCGCTTGAAGCGCTGCTGGGTGGCGCGGCGTAGCTCGCTGCGCAGGCCGTTCATGATTTCCTCTTGCTCACGCATGTAGATGAAGCCGCGGCTGATGATATCCGGGCTGGTCAACAGATTGCCGGTCTTTTTGTCGATGGTCAGCACCACCGCCACCAAGCCTTCCTCGCTGAGCAGCACGCGGTCTTTGACGACCACATTGCTGACGACAGCGCCGGTCTGGTCGACCAGGATACTGCCATGCGGCACTTCGCCGGCCAGTTCCATCCTGTCGGGTGTAAACGCCACCACTTCGCCGTTGTCGACATTTAGGGTGTTGGCGCGCGGGATACCGTGCTCTACCGCGAGATCGATGTGGTACTTTTTGGCAGTGTAGTCGCCATAGATCGGCACGAAGAACTTGGGCTTGACCATGTCGATCATCTCGCCGTACTCGTCGCGCGAGCTGTGCCCGGAGACGTGCAACGGGCCGATGCCGTCGAGATCGTGTGTCTCATGGCGGAATACGTGCACGCCTTTTTTAAGGAGTTCATCGACCATATGACGGATCGCTCCGTCGTTGCCGGTGTATGGAATGGCCGAGCTGGAGAGGACGACTGTGTCCGATTCTTTGAGCTTGATGTGCTTGTGCTCGCCGCTGCTCATGCGCTGCAGGGCCGAGCTGGGCTCGCCCTGTGAACCGGTACAGACCACGATGAGCTCTTCGTCTTTCATGGTCGCGGCTGAGGCGATCGGCACAAACGTACCCTTGGGCACACGCACAAAGCCGTGGCGCACAGCCATCTCAAGCGTGCTGATCATGCTGCGGCCGTCCATAGCCACTTTGCGGTTGTGCGCGACCGCGGCGTTGATGATCATCTGCACACGGTTCATGTTGGTACTGAACAGGCCGACGAAGATGCGGCCGGGCGCCTGGGCGATAATATCTTTAAAGCTCTGCTCCAGGATACTCTCGGACGGCGTGCGGCCGAGGCGCTCCGGCGTGGTGCTTTCGCTGAGCAGCGCCAGTACACCCTCGTTGCCCAGCTCGATGAAGCGCTCCAGATCGGTGCGCTCGTGATCGAGCGGGTTGGGGTCAAGCCGGAAGTCACCGGTGTTGATGATGCGGCCGACTGGTGTGTCCAGTACAACAGCCACACTGCCCGGAATGGAGTGCGTCACGCGCACCAGTTCCACAAAGAAAGGGCCGACCTTGAGCCGCTCATGCGTACTCTCGTTCATGGTTACGGTCTTGAGCTCAAACCCGTCGGGCATGGGCAGACCGAAGTTGTTGAAAATCTCTTCAACCCGGCCGATGCTGAACTTGCTGCCGTAGATAGGTGCCGGCACACGCGGTACGATGTGCGGCAGACCGCCGATGTGGTCAAGGTGACCGTGGGTGATGATATAGGCACGCAACTTATAACGGATGCTCTCAAGGTAGGTGATGTCGGCGATGGCGTAGTTGATGCCCGGCAGGTCAGCGCCCAGGTCGTTCCCGCAGTCGATAACGACTGCGTCGTTCAGGTATTCCACCAGGATCATGTTCTTTGAGCCGCCGCCATCCATGCCGCCAAGCCCGACGATGCGCAGGCGCGGCTGGTCATCGATCACGTTAGCGCGGCGCTCGGCGCGTTCGCTCTGCTGCGGCCGGGGTGCTGCCATGTACTGGTTGGCAATGCGCTGCGCATCCATCTGCGAGCGTTTCTGGGCACGCACGGCCTGCCCGCGCGACGTGCTCAGACCATTACTCTTATTGCCCACGGAGGGCTGTTGACCGCCCTGGCCATTGCTGCTACCGCTGCCATTGTTGGGGCGGCGACCACGATTGCCGCGTCTAGGCGGCCGATTGCGGTTCTCTTGCTGATTATTTGGGTTCATTAGGTACTCCTTTTGTACGTTGGTTAAAAGTTCAGTTGTCTCAGGTACTGCTGGTTGCTTGTTTGAGGACAAGCGGGATCTTGGCAAAGTCGTCGATCAACACCTGCCGCATGCCGCCGTTATAGAGCGCGGCCGCGGGATGAAAGAGCGGCAAGATCACCAGGGATAGTGTGTCCTGGCCCGCTGTTTCATGACTGAGGCTGATACGGATACGCTTGGCCTGCCCGTGGGCACGGCTGATTTGCAGATCCGGCAGGAAGCAGTTTGAGCTGTGGCGCCCTAGGGTTACCACAAGCTTGGGCTGAATCACTTCCAGCTGGGTCTGTAAATACGGTAGAAATGCCTTTTTCTCCTCCGGCAACGGATCACGGTTGTTCGGCGGTCGGTATTTGACGATGTTGGTGATGTATATATCCGAACGCTTCATACCGATCATCTCGAGCATCTCATCCAGAAATTTGCCGGCAGCACCGACAAACGGCCGCCCGGTCTGGTCTTCGAACTTGCCGGGCGCCTCGCCGATAAAGACGACTGCAGCGTCCGGGTTGCCCTCGCCAAATACCATGTTGGCGGCCTGTTTGGCCAGCTCTGGCGCTACCTGGTCGCTGATAATCTGTTGCCTGATTGCCTCAAGCTGCGCTTGTTTTGTTGCCATGCATGATGTTCCGGATGAATCCTACGGTCTGCCGGAGGCCGGCGATCAGAGCAAGCAGCGTCAGGAGATACCACCAGAGGCTGCCGCGGTCGATTGCCAGACATGCCAGACCATAGGCCAGGGCCAGCAGTGCGGCCGCGGAGACGGCCGGTCCCCAGGTGGTGCGGTGCCACGCTGCTAGCGATCGCATTAGTTCTTCTCTTTCTCCTTCAGTTCACGGGCGGCGGCCTTCATGCTCAGCTGCAGGCGCCCCCGATCATCGATGGCCAGGAGCTTGACAGTCACTTTGTCACCCTCTTTGACGACATCGCTCGGCTTGTTGACCCGCTCGTCTTTCATTTCGCTGACGTGCACCAGGCCGTCTTTGCCCGGCATGATTTGCACGAAAGCCCCGAAATCCAGCACGCTGACGACCGGCTTGTCGTAGTATATTTTGCCGACTTCCGGCTCTTCGACAATGCTGGCGATCCACTGGCGGGCAGCGTCGATATGTGCTTTGTCCGGACTGGCGATCATCACCGTCCCGTCGTCTTTGACCTCGATTTCGGTGCCGGTTTCGGCGGTGATTTTCTGAATCGTCTCGCCGCCCTTGCCGATTATCTCACGGATCTTATCCGGGTTAATCTGCATGCTCTCAACCCGCGGCGCATACGGGCTCAGCTCTTTGCGCGGGGCCGGTAATGTCTCAAGCATGTGCTTCAGAATGAAGGCGCGACCTTCTTTGGCCTGCTGCAGCGCTTGTTTGAGCGTCGCCACGGGCAAACCGTGCACTTTCATATCCATCTGCAGCGCCGTGATGCCCTCGCTGGTACCGGCAACTTTGAAATCCATGTCGCCGGCGAAGTCCTCGGCGTCGGCGATGTCAGTCAAGACGTAGGCTTTGTCGCCTTCCATCATGAGACCCATAGCCACGCCGCTCACCGGCCGCTTCAGCGGCACACCGGCATCCATGAGTGCCAAACAGCTTGAGCACACTGCCGCCTGCGAGGTTGAGCCGTTCTGGCTCATGATCTCGGTGACTGAGCGGATCGTGTACGGGAACTCCGCTTCGCTCGGCAATACCGGCAAGAGGGCGCGTTCCGCCAGATAGCTGTGGCCGATTTCGCGGCGGCCCGGGCTCCCCAGGCGTTTGATCTCACCAACGGTGTAGCCCGGCGCGTTGTAGTGATGGAAATAGCGGCGCTCACCACTGCGCTCCATGGTATCCACCAGCTGCGCGTAGCTGAGCGGCGCCAGCGTGACGATGTTCATGCCTTGGGTCAGCCCTCGGGTGAACAGGCTGGAGCCGTGGGCGCGAGGTAGGATGCCGACCTCGCTCGACAACGGACGTACTTCGGTGAGATTGCGGCCGTCCGGGCGGAGGCCGTCGGCTACGATGCCCTTACGGACGTCTTTGTGGATGGCGAGCGTAAAGGCATCGTCATACTCTTGCCTCACCGCGGCAAACCCGTCGCCGATTTCTTCCGTAAAGTGGGCATGCATGGCGTCGCGCAAGTCCTTGATCAAGTCGTTGCGCTCCGGGTACGATGCCCGCAGGCCCGCGCCCAGTTTGCCTTCCAGCCAGGTCTCGACCCGCTGTTGGATATCCGCATCCGGCAGCACCAGTTCGTAGGCTTGCGGCGTCACACCGACCTTTTGCACCAATTCCTTCTGCAGCGCGATGGCCGGCTGCATCGCTGTAAAGGCGTACTCCAGCGCGTCCACGATCTGGCTTTCACTGACTTCGTTGGCGCCCGCTTCGACCATAGTGATGGCATGCTCGGTGCCGGCGACTACCAGGTCGAGCGCGCCGCCCGCCAGCTCTTCGGCCGACAGGAACGCTTTCGGCTTACCGTCGGCCAGACCGACCCGCAGGCCCGCCACCGGGCCGTCGAACGGCGCGCCGGTCAGCATAAATGCCGCACTCATGGCGATCATAGCGATAACGTCCGGGCGGAACGCCGGATCGGTGCTGAGTACGGTGGCCACGCCCTGCACCTCATAGCGGTAGCCCTTCGGCCACAGCGGGCGGATCGGACGGTCGATGAGGCGGCCGATGAGGACTGCCTCGTCAGACGGCTTGCCTTCGCGCTTGATAAAGCGGCTGCCGCTGATCTTGCCGGCGGCATAAAAGCGCTCCTCGTAATCGATACTGAGTGGAAAATAATCCAGTCCGCTGGCCTGCTGGCTGCTGACCATGGCTGTGCCGAGCACAACCGTGTCGCCGTACGTGGCTAAGACCGAAGCGCTGGTACGGAAACCGACCCGGCCCACTTCCAGGGTGAGGGTGCGACCGCACAACTCCGTCGACACGCTGATGATCTTTTTGCCGTACGGATTGATTGTCTGTCCCATGTGCTAGTAAAACCTTTCTGTTAGAGGGCGCTTCCCAAGCGCTCGCACGCAGGAGTCAAATATCCAGTCCCTTGTGCTGCAACTGGTATATCTGTATGCCTGCGAACGAGCAAATGCGTGCTCCAAGCTTATTCCTTAAAGTGCACAAGCGTGCTTCCTCGATACATCGAGGAAGGTGGTCCATGCACTAGCGGCGGATGCCGAGTTGCTTGATGAGGGCCAGGTAAGCCTTGCTGTCGTGGTCCGCAATGTACTTGAGGAGCCGGCGGCGGCGGCCGACGAGCTGCAGCAGCCCGCGGCGGGCGGCAAAGTCTTTGCTGCTCGTCTTGAGGTGCTCGGTTAGCTCTTTGATGCGCTCGGTGGCAATTGCTACCTGTACTGCAGCGCTGCCGGTATCGGTCTTGTGCGTCTGCACGGCCTGAATGGCGGCCTGTTTTTTCTCACTTGTAATCATGCTCGCTTTATTCTATCAGATGAAGTGGACGATTTCAAGGTGTGCGTGTGTAGAGCCGGACCTAGCGGGCAGCTACGGCCTGAATGGCGGCATCATCGGCGGCGGCACGGGCGGCGGCGTGTTGGACAACTGGCCGGGGAGCGTGATGTCCGGCGCCGGTTTGCCGACACCGGGCACGGGCGGCAACGGCATCGTCGATGAGTGTTCAGCGAAATCCGGGCTGCCCGGCTCTACCTGATGGAAGTTTCCCTCTTCGTCAATCTTGACGGCGGCGATGCCGGGCGGCGGCGTAGCCTGGGCACCAGCGGCCGAGGTGTCAGTATGCGGGTGTAGGTCGCCGCCGAGCGGCATGGCATTGAGCGAGATGGCCGGTTTGAGCGGCTGCGGCCCCTGTTGCAGAGCTTGGAGCACCTGCGAACGGGCGGTGTCTAGGTCGCCGCCGGCAGGCGCTGAACTCGGAGCGGTAGTCGGTTCGGCAGGCTGCTCGCGTTCCTCGGTTTTTGTCCCGAGGTGCGGGCTATGCACCGCTGCTTCTATTTGTTCTAGCGTTTCGTCGTTCTCGTCAGCCGGGGCAGTCGCCGCGGGCGTCGGAGTCGGCGGCAGGGGTGGCGTCGGCAGCTGCGGAGCTGGCGGTTGCGGCAATGTAAACGCCGGGGCTGGCACGGCAGAAGGTACTTGCGGCGGCTCGGGTAGTGGCAACGGTGCAATTGGCGGCAGCGCGGCACCTGGTGCCGGGCTACGGCTGAGCAGTGGCGCGGTAGTCTCGCTGGCAGGCACCTCGCCCGGGTTGGACTGACTTGGCTCAGGCGCCGGCGTAGCTGTCTTGGGTGTGACGGCAGGCAGCGTCGGCTCGCCGACTAAATAGGAGCGCTCGGCCGGTGGCATGTCGCCATCGGCATATTCCTCAGTAAACGGGGCGGCGGCGCCTGTATCGCCGGGGGCGCCCCGGACACCGGTAATGTGCGGCGGCTCGGGCGGCAAGAGCTCGCGCGTCTGGATCTTGGGCATTTCTTCTGGTGACTCAGCGGCCGGCGCGGGAGTCCTGGGCAGTTCGGGAGCGGCGGACTCTGCTTCGGCCTCGTGATC
The DNA here is from genome assembly GCA_035545555.1 of Saccharimonadales bacterium (SeqCode). Classification (GTDB taxonomy): domain Bacteria; phylum Patescibacteriota; class Saccharimonadia; order Saccharimonadales; family UBA4665; genus JANWHZ01. The sequence goes on from DASZYD010000034.1 coordinate 40,912, forward strand.
GATGTCGAGCGTGCCGTCGTCGGGATGAGCAGCGGCCGCATTCTTGACGGACAGCGGCGGCGTATCGGTCGCGCGAACAGGTTCCGGTACTTGCGGGGTTGTCTGGAGCTCGGTTGCTACCAGCTGCTGGTCGGCGCCGGCAGCCATCAACTCCCCTGCCATGTTCATGGTGCGCGGCGTGGTTCTCTCGTTACTGAAGCGGGCGGTTTCGGCCACGATGCCGGTGAGCAGTGCTGTGGCGATCTGGTTGTCCAGCATCTTGCCGTCCAGGTCCATCACCAGCTGCGTGATCATTTCAGAGATGGAGCTGGCACTGATATCCTGCCAGTTGAGCGAGCCGAGACTGCCGCTCGGCGTGTTATTGATGCTGATAACGGTGGCGTCATGCAGAATCCGGCCGTGCGTAGTGATTGCCTGGTCGAGCTCCTGCTGTTCGTGTGCACCGAGCGCCACCACGGCATCGACATTGAAGTCACCCTGGCTGAACTCCAGGTCTTTCTCGCTCAGTGACGTTTTGTAGGGCGTGATAAAAATACGGACGACTTTATCTTCAACCTTGTAGCGCAGCTTGTCGGCCTTGGATTTATCAAGGGCGATGATGAAATCACGTAAGCTGTCGGGATTTTGCTCCAGCGTATCTTCCGGTTTCAGGAACTCGATAGTGCTGGGCACCTGGCCGCTGAACACGGCGGTGGCGTGCTTGTCGAGTTTATCGAGTGCCAGCGCCAAGCCGATACAGGCTGCCAGGAGGTCGACCGAAGGGTTATTGCGAACGGTCACCAGGATGTTGTTTGCCTGCTTCAGGCGACCAATAACTTGCTGTTTGACATCATCCATAGTGCTTGTTTTTATTTTAGCGCGTTGATAGCTTTCAGGCTACCACGGCCTTGCTGATTTGTCGAGTTGCGGCATTTTTTGCAACGGTACGGCAGACTGTGCTATAGTTTTGTACGAAGTTATAAAACATAAGAGGAACAAGATGCCCATTATCAAATCCGCCAAGAAACGAGTCCGTGTGGCTGCTAAGGCCGCGACGCGCAACAGCAAGACCAAGCGCGCCTTGAAAGGTGCGCTGAAGCTGTTTGCCCGCAAGCCGGCTGCGGCGCACAGCAGCGCCCAAAGCGCCATCGACAAAGCCGCCAAGAAAGGTGTCATCCACAGGAACAAAGCCGCACGGATGAAGAAACAGCTCGCCACCAAGGCGAAAGCCAGTGGTACGAAGCCGGCTGCGGCGCACAAGTCAGCGGCCAAACCTGCTGCGAAGAAACCCGCGGCTGCCAAGAAAGCCCCGGCAAAAAAGCCGGCGGCGAAGAAAAAAGCGGCGTAAGCACGAGCCGATCTCCAAGAACCGCCCTCCGTGGCGGTTCTTATTTTTTCGCTTCTGTGATGGAGTAATCTCGTAGGGCCGGCCGGGTTGCCGGCCTGGTATCATAAGAGGCAGTGAGTAAAAGCATGAAGTACTGGGGAGCGACCGTAGCGCTTGGGATAGTTATCATACTGGCGACGGCGTACTACGGGCGGGCGTCACAGCCACATCCCGGGAGCGCCATGCCGCTCCTATTTGTCGAGGGCGGCGCGTTGTTTGTGGCAGCGGGCATCGCGATTGTGATGCGGGCATACTACCACCGGCAGCGGTTTGACAGCGGTGCGCCATCGGCCAGCGCCGATGAAGCGACAGCGATGGGCATATTGGGGCGGGAATACACCAAGCCCATTACTCTACATCTGAGCGTGGACAGCGCAGCATACAAGTCCTTGCGTGAGAATGGCGAGCTGTCCGTGGCACCGGCGCGCTTTGACCGGCCGGTGCGGCGGGGCGACAGCGTACGGGTCTGCACGGGCAGCGGTACGCTGGAGCGCTGCCTGTCTGCAGCCGTCAGTGACATCGATGGCGTCAACCAACGCATACGGCTGGAGCGGCAGCCTTAGCCGGCGAGCGTCAGTAAGTACTGTTGCAACGCCTCATCGAGATCGATATGTTCGCGCTTGGAGCGACTATCAATAGACAAGAGATCGGTAATGAGCTGCTTGAGACGTTCCAAGCCGATCCGTGCGGCAACCGGCAGGCTCTTCCGCACGACGTAGGGGCTCAGCTTGGCTTCCTTGGCAATAGCGTCGGGGCTGCGACGGGCGGCGGTCTTGATAAGCGCCAAGACGCGTAACTGCCACGTGAGCATCGCGATGATCTGGGCAGGATCGACCTTTTGCTCGCGCTGATCGCGGTAGAGTGCCAAGGCACGGTTGCTGTCGCCGCCGAATGCCGCTTCGATGAGTTCAAAAATGGTGCTCTGCGGTGCCGGTTCGGTGAGCAGCTCGATGGTGGTCCGGGTGATAGTTGGGTCATACAGGAGGAGCTTGTCGAGTTCGGTGGCGAGCAACTGCTGGGTCATGCCGATGCGCTCGGCCAGAAACTGCGCATCTGTCCGGGCAAGGCTGCCGCCGCGCGCTTTGGCCGCGTCGACCAGCCAGCGGACCATGCCCTGCTCGTCCGGCATGGCGAACTCCCGCAGGTCCGTGGCTTTCTTGAGGAGCTTGTAGTATGCCAGCCGTTTATCGAGCTTAGGCTCAACCAGCACGACATCGGTCGTCTCCGGCAGGTCTGTCAGCAGTGCCTCGGCCTGTTCGGCGAACTGTTTGTTCGCGGAGGCATCACGTAGCACGACGAGTTTACGCGCTGCCAAAAACGGCAGGCTTTGCAGGCTCTCGCGTATGCGATCAAAACTCGCCGTACCGCCGTCCAGGCGCTCCAGTGCCATATCGCCGTACTCGGCCGCAAAGGCAATCACCAGCCTGTGTAGCTCAGCCTGCCAGCCAAAGACGTTCTCCCCGGTCAGACACACGATCATCAGGTGTATGATATCACCGTTGAGCCGTCCCTGTCGTTCGGGAGGCTCCCGGCCCGGAAAGCGGCAGGCAGCTGCTGGCAGTACGGACAGATATGCGTGCCGCGGCCGGCAACTTTCGTTTTGATGATAACGCGGCCACAGCGCGGGCACGGCTGGCCCTCACGGCGGAAGACGTGCGCGAAGCTGAGATAGCTGCCCCGTTTACCCTCGGCATCCACATAGTTCCGG
>DASZYD010000035.1:0-3709 GCA_035545555.1 Saccharimonadales bacterium (SeqCode)
TGAGGGCTTTCATACATCTTAAGTCTAGCACAGGCGATGTCCCCTCCGGCGGGGACCGGCTACGCACGTTTGCTTCTTTTCTGGCAGGAAAAAAGAGGTGGCGCTAATTGATGGTCCACTGGCCGGCGCCGAGACTGCGGATCTTGCCGGTCAGCTCGAGCATGGTCAGCGACTGATTGAACTGTGTGATGTCGAGCTTGCTTTCCAGCTGTAGTGTCCCACCGTCGCGGATACCCCGTGCAAGCAGTCCGAGTAGCAGTTGTTCCTCCGGCGTGCCGCCGTGCGGTTGCCTGGCGGCGGCCGCCTGCTCTTCCAGACCAAGCGCATGCAGTACGTCAGTATATGAGGTAACGGGCGCGGCGCCCATTTTTATAAGATTGTTCGTTCCGGCAGAGGTAGGGCTGAAGATGCTGCCCGGTACGGCCAATACGTCGCGCCCCTGCTCCAGCGCGAAACGCGCCGTGTGGAGTGAGCCGCTCTTCTCCGCTGCCTCGGTGATAAGCACTGCTTGGCTGAGGCCCGACACGAGCCGATTGCGGGCAATGAAATTCCAACGGAACGTGTCAGTCCCCGCCGGGTACTCGGTTACGAGTGCTCCGCCCCGCTCGACGATCTGCCGGGCTAATCTGGCATGCGACGCAGGGTAGATGCGTTCGAGCGGGCCGGGCAGCACCGCAATGGTAAGACCGCCGGCATCCAGAGCCGCCTGGTGTGCCAACGCATCCACGCCCAGCGCCAGGCCGCTGATAATCACAATTCCCCGCTCGGCCAGCTCACGTGCCAGCCGCACTGTAACCTCGCGCCCATACGGCGAGACTTTGCGGCTGCCGACAATTGCTACCCGCGGCCGCGCCAGCAGCTCATCGAGCGGCGCGCCGACGGTGTATAACTCTTGCGGCGGCGTGGCGATGTAGCGTAACGCCTCGGGCATGCCATCTGCCTGAAGCGTAAGCTTATTGACCTTAAACGTAAAAAGTGTTGACATAAGTCATATTTTTGCTAAAATGACAACTCGTAAGCGTTTTTAGAGCGTTTACGCACCTTTTACCCCCATTCTAACATTATGTTAGATTGCTTTAGAGCGTACGCGCTGGAAAGTTGTTACCCTCCACTTATCCTACCGCCGCTGGCTCCTCGGAGCGAGCAGCGTTCTAGAGCAAACTAACCCCTTTAACCCATTATCGCTTCGGCGGTGATGGCCCCGTCAACGTGAGCCTCACGGTTCCGCCCTAGGGCGGAGGCACGACACCTTTATGATTATGGTGCTTCGATGCTTCACTGGGGTGGGTTGAAGGGTGTATGGGGAGAATCCTTCGGGATTATCCCCTGAAAGAGCCTCCGGCGGTGCCCACCCCCTCCGGAGGCTCTTTTGGTACACAATGTGATGTATATCGCTTAAGTTTGTGGTTATGGCACTTTTATGATATTATAAAACCATGCTAGAGATACGGAGTACCACCGGAAGAGCTGAAGCCATACGGCCGAATATTGGCAATGAATACGTCCCGCTTGATGCCAAGCATACATCCGATCTCGATGCACTTAGCGGCGATTTACGCCGCCGCTTAGGCGTCCAAGAGTTGCCGACACCGGGCGCCGAAGATGAGCCAACGACGTTTTGGCCAGTTACTGGGGTCTCAGCGCTGGTACGCCACCTAGCATCGCAGCCAGGCGGAGCGCCGTATGCGCGTCGGGTTATCAGTACGCTGTGCCATGGCAGTCTTCTACAGCTGCAACAAGAGTTCCCCACTCCCGAATCGGCGATTGCCGCAACTGCTACGGCCGATGAAGAGCAGGTCGCTTTAGGGAGGATAGCCGGCCGGGCCTATACTGGCATGGCAACATTCTTTGAACAATTACGGGAAATGGGCATACCAGTAGATCGCTTGGATATTGACGGAGTCGACCAAACTCGGGATGCTCTTGTACAGTCGGGGTTGTATGATGCTCAATCCGGGGCTATCAATTTAGCCAGAATCGTGCAGATTGAGCAGGCTTTCGGCCGGGCGGCCGAGGCTACCGCTTAGACCAGAAAACTGCGGGTGTCGTGGGGGAGCTGGCCGCCGTAGATGTACTCGGTGAGGATTGCCGTAACCTCTTTGGATAAGTTGGGCAGTTGGGCTTGCTCGTCTTTGGTAAAACGTTGGAGCACGAAGTCGGCGCTGTCGACTGCAGCAGGCCGCTTGGGGCCGACGCCGATACGTACGCGGCCATACGCTTCGCCGATTGCCTGCGTGACCGACTTGATGCCGTTATGCCCGGCCGCGCTGCCGCCAACGCGTAAACGGATGTGGCCGAATGGAATATCCAGCTCGTCGTGTATGACGATGATGTTTTCAGGCGCAATCTTATAAAAGCGGCTCACGGCCTGCACGGCTTTGCCGCTCAGGTTCATGAGCGTCGTGGGTTTGATGGCGACGACCATGGTCTCGCCGAGCTGGCCGCGAACCAAATGGCAGCTGAGGTCTTTTTTATCGACCCACGCGCCCAATGCTTCCTGCGCACGGACAAAGGCATCAAGGCAATAAAAACCGATATTGTGGCGGGTACCCTCATATTCGCGGCCGACGTTGCCGAGGCCGACCAGCAGCACGGTACGTTGTTGCCCGACGGTATAGTACTGCACGGTTGTGCCGGCTTGCGGCTGGCGTTGGAAAAGTCCCATGACGAACAGTATGGCACAGGCGTGCGCCCGGCGTAAACGCGGCTAGTCTTTGGTGGGGCTTCTGCCGTGTTGGTGGGCGATGTGTTTTTCGATAAACCACAGCTGCACCGGCGTGCCGTTGAAGCCGAACTTGTCACGCAGGCCGCGTTCCAGATAGCGGCGGTAGCTCCAGTGCACGAACTTGGTTTGTGAGCCGAAGATCTTGAACGCGGGCGTGGGGTTGTCATCCTCCTGTACCATGTAGTTGAGCTTGGGATTGTGGTTTTTCAGGCCGGCCGGCGGGTGCGCGTCAACCATCTGGCGGAGCCACTGGTTGAGCTCGCTTGTTTTGATGCGTTGCTGGCGGGCCTGGTCGATCTGCAGGGCCAGCTCGAACAATTTGGTGGCGTTCTGGCCCGTAACACTGCTGGTAAACATGAGGGGTGCCCACGGCACGAACTCGAATGTCGTGGCAAGCTGCGCGGCCAGATCATCGCGCGTGTATGCCGTCTTGTCGGCCACGATGTCCCACTTGCTGACGGCCAGGATGAGCCCCTTGCCCGCGTCTTTGATCATGCCGGCAATCTTTTGGTCAAGCTGTACGTTCAGCTCGTTGGCTTCCATGACCAGGACACACACGTCGGCTTGCTCAATGGCAGCCAACGATCTGAGCACGCTAAAATGCTCGACGCCGCGCTCAATCTTGCCCGCCCGGCGGATGCCGGCGGTATCCATCAGCTCAATCTCCCTGCCCTGCACGCGGACCCGGGCGCGGTTGATGTCGCGCGTGGTGCCGGCGCGCGGCGCGACCAGTGCCTGTTGTTTGCGCGCCAGAGTGTTGAATAGTGACGATTTGCCGACGTTCGGGCGGCCAAGCAGGGCGATATGCAAGCGGTTGTCGTCTTCCTCCAGCCGGGCCTTGGGAATGATGCGGACCAGTCGCGCCAGCAGGTCACCGATCCCTTCCCGATGTGTGGCAGAAATGCCCACGATGGGCTTGATTCCCAGCCGTTGGAAGCCGGCCACGATATCTGTGCGCCGCGCCTGGTCGATCTTGTTGACGAC
>DASZYD010000036.1:0-17719 GCA_035545555.1 Saccharimonadales bacterium (SeqCode)
CTCCCCTCTAAACGTGATCCCTATCACGGCATGCCCGTATCATACTGCAGTATGATACGGGCATGCTCAAACAACGCACGGTCTACGGCTTCCTTATGGCCGGCGGCTTGATTGGATCAATAGCATCCTTTTTAGAGACCATCGAATACCAAGCGTTGCTCAAAAATGCACACGCTCAATTAACCTGCAACCTCAACAGTGTCTTCAGCTGCAGCAGCGTCCTTCATTCCTGGCAGAGTCGCATCTTCGGCTTCCCGAACAGTATGCTGCGCATGATATTCTTTACGACCATGTTTGCTGCCGGCCTCGTTGGCCTGGCTGGGGGTACTATGCCGCCAAAACTGCGGCTCTGGCTACAGGGAGTTTCCCTGTTCTTTTTCTGCTTCGCCATGTGGTTCATGTGGCAGAGCACGTTCGTTATCCAATCACTGTGTATTCTTTGTCTGTTCTGCCTAGCCGGTCTCTTTACGATCAATTGGGCGTGGCTGCGCCTGAACGCCGAACATCTTCCCGGCAGCCGGCAGGCACATCACGTGCTGAACGAAGCCATCCGACAGCATGGCGATACGTTTACGTGGCTCATCTTGGCGTTGCTTATCGCCTTTGTGATGTTTATGAAGTTCTCGCATTAGTAGCAGATCCTGTGTTAGTTTAACGACCGTTTAATACGGGAGTGGTTTGCTAGTTGGTAGACAGTAGCACAGCAAAGGAGTGGTAGCTATGCCGACAAAAACAGCAAAAGAAGATAAGAGACACAGCAACAGAAAGAAAATGGCAGCCTGGGCACCATGGACAGTGGCCGGCGTACTGGCAGTGCTGCTGATTGTTGCCTGGTGGTCGCCCATCACGAACGCGCTGAGCGATCTGTTTGGCTGGATCGGTGGTACGACTACCGCTAGCAGCACGCCTGGGGAGCAGACCGCCGAGCGTACATCATCCGTAACCGTGACATCGACGCCCGGCGCCGGCCAAGGCAGCGATACCTCCAAGACAGTTTCTGTCGAGACCCCAACGACAACTGGGACGACCTCAAACACGACGAATACCACCGGCAACTCCTCAAACAGCGGCACGACCGGCAGCACTGGCGGTTCGGACACTGCCACCGGCAGCCTTGCCAATTTCTATGCCGGCGTCAGTACCGGCCAAAGCGAAAACCAGCTCATTAGTCTCGCCGGCGGTGCGCCGGACAACTGCACCACGGTCGATGTCGCCATACTCGGCACCCAGCAGGTCTGTACTTGGGCAGATAACAGCGGCAGCGTGGTGGTGACCCTTTTGAACGGCCAGGTTATTGCCAAGCAGCGCGTTGCGCTATAGAGAGCAGGATGGACGACAACAAGGCAGCCGTAGCCACGCACCGGCATAAGCGTCGGCTGCGGTTATGGCTGCCTCTGTTCATAGTCATCCTCGCCATTGCGGTCGGAGCAAACATCATACTGTTTGTGAAATACCGCGCCGCGGTCAGCACCAACCCGGTCTCCCAGCAGCGGGAGCTGCAGGCGGCCGTTGCGCATATTGCCGTAGTGCCGCATGAGACACCGGTCGTCTCCACGGTCGCCGACAAGCAGAAGCTCAACAATCCGGCGCTGGCGGCGGTCGTGCAAAACGGCGACAAAATATTGATCTACGGCCAGGCGAAGCGGCTGATCGTCTACCGGCCGTCAGTCCATAAGATCGTCACTATGCTTACCATCCAGGATGCGCCCGCGGGCGCATCCTAAAACCGGTTACTCCGTAGCGGTGTATTCGATCGTCACCAAAAAGCCGGTGAGCGATACTCCCAGGAGAGGCTGCTGGTATTCAAACGCGTACGTGTCCCCCGCGTTAAAGCTGGCGCCGCCTGACACGCTGGGCGACTCAGTCGTAAAGGCGCTGATGCTCACATTCGCTAGTGACTGTGCCGCCACCGTTGCCGCCGGCGCGGTTAGCCGTTGCACCGAAAGCGTGCCCCCAGTACTACCAACGCTCAGGCTGGCACCGTTGGTGAATGTCACTTTGGTAATAGTGCCGGCCGTCGGCGCCACGAAGATCGGCACCTCCAGGGTGCCGCCCAGCGCGGCGGCGATGTTGCCGATCTGTACCGAAACGGTATGTTTCGTCGCGGCAGTAGAAAGCTTGGTCAGGCTGACGGCACCGCTGGCGATCTGGCTCGCGCCAACCGCTCCCGCGGCGATGTTGCCGGCGGTAATCGTCCCGGCAGCTATAGTAGCGCCAGTTACGGCACCGGCGGCCAGCTGGACCGTACCGACCGCACCGGCGGCAATAAGCGTACTGGTAATCGCCCCTGTGGCAATTGCATTGGTGGTCACCGCCCCTGAGGCCAGCAGACTGCTTGTAATGGCACTACCGGCGATGTTGGCAGTACCTACTGCCCCGCTTGCCAACAAAGCAGTAGTGACGGCACCGTTCGCTATATCGGCTGTCGTGATAGCCGCGGCCATGATCTTTGCACTCGTGATGGCGTCGCCGGCTAGTTGTGCCGTGCCAACGGCACCGTCAGCAAGCGCGGCGGACGTGACAGAACCGTTCGCCAGCAGCGCGGCCGTGATCGAGCCGTCAGCCAGGTTAGCCGTGCCGATAGTGGCCAGGCCAATGTCGGTACCGGTTATAGTGCCGTCGGCGATTGCATCAGCAGTAACGGATCCAACGGCCAACAGCCCCGCCGTTATGGCATGCGCCGCGATGGTATCGGCAGTCACCGCACCGTTCGCCAGCAGCGCCGTGGTAATGCTGGCGGTAGCGATATTGGCGGTCTGCACCGCATTCGCAGCCAGCAGACTATTTGTAATAGCCGCCGGTGCTATCTCGGCAGTCGTGACAGCGCTGTCAGCCAACAATGTGCTAGTAATCGCGCCTGGTGCAATGGCGGTCGTCGTAACTGCTTGTGCAGCCAGCAGATCAGCTGTGATAGCACCGGGAGCGATCTGGAGGGTGCCAACAGCAGCATCTGCCAGCTGCGCAGCACCGACAGCATTGTCTGCAATGAGCGCGCTACTAATAGCACGATCCGGAATGGCCCCGGCGGTGATGGCGCCCGTGGCAATACGGTCGGCCGTAATTGCTCCGACGGCGATATTAGCCGTCTGCACGGCTCCGGTTGCCAATAAAGCGTGCGTGATAGCACCAGCCGCAATATCGGCAGTATCGAGAGATCCGGCCAGCACTTTTGCGCCGGTCACCGCGTTGTCGGCTAGCTGCGCCGTCGTAACAGCCCCGGCAGCGATAAGATTGCCCGTAATGGCTTTATCAGCAATGCTGCCGGTGGTAACGGCTCCGCTGAGAATATTCGACCCGTCGACCGCATCACTGGCCAGCAGCGCATGCGTGATGGCGGCCGGTGCGATATTGGCCGTCTGAACTGCCCCTGTGGCGATGTTGCCGCCCAGCACGCTGCCGAGAGCCAGAGCACCCGTGCCGACGGATCCCGGTGCCAACAGCGGCCCGGTGATCGCACCCGCCGCTATGTTGGCTGTCTGCACTGCACCGGCCGCCAGCTGTGCGCCCGTAATGGACCCCAGCGGCACGATACCACCGGAGCTGACCAGGGCCGCCAGTGACGGCGACAAATCACTCAGCTGGATATTACCGTTTAGCACCGGCAGCGCCTGCAACGATTGCACGTCTGTCAGCAGCGTGTTCACGCCCAAGCTATCCGTTAATGATGCCAGATCCAGGCTGAGATGCACGTTACCCAGCAACCAGTGCAGTACTGAGGGGTCAAGCTGCTGCACCGTAATGGTGCTGGGCGCAATGTCCGTGGCGGTGATACTGGCCGGCGTAATGGGCATCACCTGTGCGCTGGAGATAGATACGCTGGGCGCCGCAACCTGCGCTGCCTGACGCTGGAACGTCAGGTTATTGACCAGCGTATCTTTGAGCGACTGGCTGGCTGCAGGGATAGCAGCCTGCAGCGCGTGCAGCCGGCTGGCCATAAAGACCCACGATACCGCCAAGCCGAACAACACCGTAAAGCTCAATGCCGCTACGTACCACAAGGTCCGCTTGGCCGATCGCTCGCCTATGTCGCTCATCTCCGCCTGAAGCATAACCGGAGGAGATTAAAAAGCCGTGAAGCCCTGCGGCGGCCTCACGACCAATGCGTGATAAAATCCATGACTTGTTGCCGCTTGACCAGTACCTGCGCAGCACCCTGTTCGGGCTCATCCAGCAGTGCGAGCAGCGGTGCCGTATCCACGGCATCGCCGGCCGTACGGAGCGCCCGGCGGGCGGCGCGCACCTGCCGGGTAATCTGTGCACAAACGGGCACGACAGCCGCTTCCCACATACTGGCCTGCAGCGCTTCCTGTTCGGCGGCCAGATCTATACCGTCCTCCAGCGCCCGGTGCTGTGTGACTAACCAATGGCGTATCGCCGGCACAGCGGCGGCATTGCAATGGCCGTGCCGCAGATCCTCCTCCCAGTCGCGCGCATCATCGTGCAGCTGCCGGGCAATAAGATAGTGCCGGAAGAACTCGCGCAGCGCACGCATCACCGGCGCGTCTGCACCGTACCCCGCGGCATACAATACGCCCAGCGCGGCAATCGTATGCCCGAGCGACCGGTCGGCCAGCTGCCAGTAGGTGCCGTATTCCGGCAATGATGAGAAATACACCCGCCCGTCCTGCAGCGTGCCGCGGCAATGGCAGATCTCCCACGTGTTGGCGGCATCGAGCCGGTCCATAATGCGCTGCACCTCTTCATGAAAGGCATCGTTGCCGGGCAGCAACGCGGCCAATGTCAGTATCAGCTGGCGCAGACAAACGGTCGCGCCCGGCAGTAGCGCCGGCTGACCCTCACCGTCCAGAAAGTCATCATATATGGTATACGCTGCCCAGCCCCACAGGTTGGCGCCGGCCAGTTGGGTCAGCGTTGCCGTTGCAACTGCTGCATGCGTAGCCTGTGCCACGAGCCAGGGCAGCCCGATAATCTGCCGCTCATTCCCGCTGTGCAGGACGCGTTCCAGCACAAGGCCGGTTTGCGCGCGCAGATCGGCCCGGGGGAGCTCCGCCAGCCGCTGCTTCGCTGTCTGCACCACCGCTTCATAGTGAGCGTCGGAGGAGGCGGCCCGTGGCGCCGTCTGCGGCGCTGCCTGGTACAGGCTGAGTGCTTCAATGCAGAGGGCGGTGGTCAGCGCCGGGCTGCCGGCGTAGCGCGCGGCGCCGTCTACCGCCGGATCAAGGCAAAACGCCCGCGCCGGCCAGCTACCGTCATCCTGCTGCATACGCAGCAGCAGCTCTACGCCGGCTCTCAGGGCCACCGCCTCACCGCCTAAACGCGCCAGACTGCTGAGAATCAGCGCCAGCTGCAGCGGATTCGTCGCGGCCGCAGCGAAGCGGCCGAGGAGCTGCTGCTTGAGCGGTCGCACCCGCTTGCCCCGGTACCACCGGCTGATAAAATACAGCGGTGCCAGCGCATCGGGATAATAAGGTGACGCATACCGTGCCCGCCTGATACGGTCTTCCATGAGTGCCAGCACGCCGGGCACCGTCACACCTTGCAGCGACAGAAAATAGCCGACATTGGCGTTGACAGCCAGATCCACGTCTTGCCAGTGACCATCCGCCGCCGGGGCGACGAGCCACGTGCGGTAGGGGCCGCCGGGGCGGACTTCGGCCGCCATAAGCACATGCGCCAGACGTGCCAGCGCTTCGCCCGTTACCAATGTGGCATCATGCTGCCACAGGGCCGCGGCGGCGCAGAAGGTATCATCCAAATCGTCAGGATATGGCTGTTTGGCCGCCTGCTCGCTGTGCCGCGTCCAGTAATTGAACGACCAGTCAGGACTCTTTTGCGCCAGCAGGAACGTTGCCGCCCGCTGCCGCAGCGGTAGCAGCTCCGGCAGGCTGCTCGCGGTGACCGCCGCCAATATCGTGCTGGTGGCGAATGTCGCCGGCAACGCCTGCGCGCGGGCGAAGTCGTCCGGCAGCGGGCTGGTATATGACACGAAGCGGCCGTCCGGCAATTGCTGCCGGGTGAGGTACGCCGCCGCGTCATGCAGGCCGGCAAGGATCGGCCTCATGCCCGTGCCATCATTACCGTAAAACGGGTACCCGCCCGGGGGCTGCTGCTGGCAGTGATGGTGCCGTGAAACTCATCCTCAACAATCTGTTTGACGATAGCCAGGCCAAGTCCCAGGCTCTCGGGCGTGTACTTAGTGGTATAAAAGGCGTCGAAAATATGCGGCAGTTCGTGCGGCGGGATGCCGCTGCCATGATCAAGCACAACGACCATCGCCATAGCGCCGGCCGGCTTGAGCGTTACGTACACGACCTTGCGCCGCCGGTTATCGACGCCGTCATAGGCATCAATCGCGTTCATAATAATATTGCAGACCACATGGCTGAATTGGATGCTGTTGCCGTGCAGCCGCAAACTGGGGGCAAGGTTCAGCTGCAGGCGCACGCCGTTAACGCGGGCGCGCGATTCCAGCAGCGGCAGAACCTGCCGGATCTCGTCAGCCGGGTTGAAGTCTCGCGCCTCCGGCCGCTGCTGCAGCTGGCGGCGGGCAGAGGCGACGTAGCGCTCCATCGCGGCCGTGCCGGCACGTGCCGCTTCCAGCAGATCGGACTTCTTGCGCTCGTTCAGCTGCTCCAGGCTGAGCGACACGGCCGTGAGCGGGCTGGCCAAGTCGTGGATGAGCGTGGCGCTGAGCCGGCCGAACGCCGCAAATTGCTGCATCTGCAGCATTTTTTCCAGTTGCGCCTGTTCCAGATCCTTCGTCCGTTCGCGCACCTTTACCTCCAGACTATTGCGTTCTTCCAGCAGGGCCGCTTCTGAATGGCGGGCACGCTGTAACGAGCGGGCAATATCGCGGTTTGCCAGCCAGGATACCAGGGCGATCAACCCCAGTGTAAGCGCATACACCACGCCGTCGACATAATGGCCGCGCTGCACCGCCAGCTCAGGCTCGGCGTGCAGGATTCCCTGCTGGTCGAGATAAATAATCCCCAGCAGCACGATGCCGGCTGCGGCGGCCGTCGCAAAGGCTTCAACCGTGCCGATCAGCACACCGGCAATCACCACGATCAGCCCATAGGTCAGCACCGCCTGCGATACCATGACCCCTTTCTGGATAAGCGGCACCGTGGTCACCAGAAAAAACATCGTCACAAAGATATGCGCCACCGGCTTGTACCAGCCGCACCTCGATGCAATATATAACGCCGTGAAGAGCCCGAATACCAGCGCCATCACGCCCGGTGCCGCGCCCTGGAAGGCTTCGCCGAGCGTCAACCGCTCATATAGTGTCGCGATGGTCGCTAACAGCGACAGCACCACCGCACCTGCCAGCAGGGTATCGAGTATGAACTCCTGGCGGCGGCTGTCCTCAGTCGCCGCCAGTGGCTGGAACAACGCCCGGTAGGCAGCCTCAGATATCCGTGCCCGCCGTGCCATGGCGATATCCGCCTAGCTGCTCCAGTAGGCAAACGCTTCGGTCGGACTTGCCAGCGCAATGCGCTTGGCGGCGCCCGGCTGACGTGCGGCGGTGTCGGTTAGTACTTTTTGTAGTAGCTCGCTCATGCTCCCCTCCTTCTTTCGTTAGTTATATGGCCACAACGGCCTTACCGGCCTTGGCTTCGAGTTTATAGCCCACGCCGTGGACTGTCTTGATGAGTTTCTCGGGGTACGGCCGGTCGATGATATCCCGCAGGTGTTTGACGTGGACATCCACTACATTACCCCACACATTCTCGCCGATATCCCAGACGTGCTCAATAATCATCGCCCGCGTTAGCGTCCGTGACTGGTTGTACATAAAATATTCGAGCAGATCGAACTCTTTGCGGCGGAGCGCCAGCGGCTGGTCCTGCCGCCAGGCCATACGGCGGGCCGGGTCAAGCACCAAGTCGCCCGCGGTAAGTATATTGGTGCTTGTGTTGGCATGTGCCCGGCGCAGGATTGCCTGCAGGCGGGCGCGCAGTTCTTCCAGTTGGAACGGCTTGGCCAGATAGTCATCCGCGCCAAGGTCAAGCAGCTTTGCTACGAGTAGCGGCCCGGTTTGGCCGGTGAGGATGAGGACCGGCACGTCCAAGCCATTGTCGCGCATCCGGCGGCACACCTCTGTGCCGGGCATGTCCGGCAACCCGATATCGAGCACCACGGCGTCGTAGCCAAACTGCATAGCCTGGAACAATCCATCCGAACCGTTGTTGACTGTATCGACCGCATAGTACTGCTTGAGCCCACGCGCCAACAGCCAGGCCGTTTGCTGGTCATCTTCGACAACAAGGAGTCGCATGCTGGTATTGTGTCGCGGAAATATTAAATAATCATTAAGCTTATATCTAAGTATACCGCACCTCATCCGAATAGCTGCTACCAGCCGGTTACTCCGCCTGGAGGTCACGGCGGCGAAAAGCCAGCATGCCCGCCGCTCCCAGGACAATGCCGCTCAGCACCAGTGCCGCAAACTCATCCCATTTGGGAGTGGCTGCCGGTACCAGGGCGATGTAGTGCAGCAGCGACGCATCGGTCAGCACTTTATTGAGCTTGATGAGCGATACCAGGATATCTATGGTCAACGACCAGCCGATGGCAAGATACATCGCCAGCGCTGCAAGGCGCGGCCACAGGCCGAACAGCAAGACCCCGAACCCCAGCAGGAAGGCTACCGGGCCAAGGATATTAAGGCCGCCGAACACCAGCGTAGAGAGGCTTACGTGGATGCCCTGCAGTGCGGCAATGGCCCAGACGACAAAATTAGTGCTCATTGTAATCACTACTGCCCCGGCCACCATGATCGCCAGCCGCGCGGACAGCCAGTGGGCACGGCTCACGGTGCCGGCGACAAAGCTATCGAGCCGGCCGCTTGCCTCTTCGTCCCGCAGGCTGCTTAGCATGGTCGTCATCATGATGAGCAGTAAAAGTACCATAAACCAGCCGCCGGCACTCAGATACGCCTTCTCAAGTGTGGCCGTAGGATTGCCGGTCAGCGTACTGATAGCGTGACCAAGCCGGCCTGAACCAGTCAGCGACTGTACCACCGTTTTATCGATCGCTGCCACCAGAGCAGACAGCCCCACGCTGGCCGCCAGCCAGCCCAGAAGCACGCTGCGAGTCAAACGAACCGTAAAGCCCAGCTGCCCACGCACCAGCCGCAACTTCGGCTTGGCCGTGTCGGTATCAGCGATCAGGCTCGTGCCCATATCGCGTGCCCCCGCCAGCACCAATGCAATGGCGACGCATGCCGCTGTCAGCACGGCCAGCGGCAGCAGCCACAACGGCTGTGGGGTAACGAACGGGTGCAGCGCATCAATCCAGCCAAACGGCGTGATGTTTTTGAGCCACGCCACGGCGCCGACCGTATTACCCACGGCCCGCAACGCGGCAACCACAATCAGCACGCCTACGGCGTACAGTACCGCCCGCCGCCGGGTCGCGGCCAGCTGGCTGGCCACGGCACCGACCGCTACGAACAGCGCAGGTGCCGCGATCAGCGCCAAAGCATAGAATAGGCAGCCGCCCGCAGGCAGCTGGAATCTGTGCGAATGCCCGCCCGCCATCAAAAGCAGCGACATCAGCACGTACGCAATGCCAAGTCCAATGCCGGTACCAATAAGCGTATCAGCCGTCGCCCGGCGCGCCGAGGCACCGCCGGTCAGCAGCAGCTCCCAGCGGCCGTTCTCTTCCTGGCCGCGCAGCATGCCCGTGATAAACAAGATAGCCCAGACCGCACCAATCAGCGATAAGATGATCAGCGTCCGGTAGACCATGTAACCCGCCAGCGAGCTGATGCCGGCATGCGGGTCACCGTAAAAGATACCTAATGCCGGATTGGTCGCCAGCGTATCAATGACCGCTGCCCGCGCGGCCGCATCCGGATATGCCGCTACGATACCGATGCCCTGCGCCAGGCTCTCCACCACCGCGAACACGCCGAAGAGCAAGGCTCCCCGGAGTACCCGTCTGGCCGTGAAGCGCTGGATCACCCCGGCACGCCGCCAGACCGGCACGTCGGATATCGCCACACCTGCGGCGGCCATCACCGCGCCTCCGCATCGCCGTAGAGCGACAGGAACAGCTCTTCGAGCGACGGTTCGGTGCTCAGCAGCTGCACCGGGTGTGCTTTGGCCAGCGCGCCGAGCAGCGGATCAATCGAGCCGTGTACCTGGCAGGTCAGCCGGTTCTTGTGCATCGTCACATTATCAACACCTGCAATATGTCCGACTGCCGGCGGCTTGCCGGCGAACGTCGCCGTCACCGTGACTGCCGACAGATGCCGGAGCTGCTCCAAGGTGCCCTGTTCAACAAGCTTGCCGGCGCGCAGCACCGCCACCCGGTCGCACAGCGCCTCAACTTCTTCCAGGATGTGGGACGAGAGGAAGACGGTCTGGCCGTTCGCCTTTGCCTCGCGCACGGCCTCGCGGAAGGCCTGTTCCATCAGCGGATCGAGCCCGCTGGTCGGCTCGTCCAGAATGAGCAGCTCGGCCCGCGTCGCCAGCGCCGCGATCAGGGCGACTTTCTGCTTGTTGCCCTTCGAGTAGGCGCGCACTTTCTTGTGTGGCTCCAGTGCAAAGCGGCGGATAAGCTCATCACGGTAGGGTTTATCGACGCTGCCGTGCACATTGGCCAGCAGCTCAAGCGTCTCGTAGCCGGTTAAGAACGGCCAGAGGTTCGCCTCACCCGGGACATACGCGACTTGCCGGTGCACCGCAGCCTGCTGCGTCTGCACGTCCAGCCCGAAAATGGAGGCGCTTCCGGTTGTCGGCGTTATCATACCGAGCAGCAAACGGATAGTCGTGGTTTTGCCCGAGCCGTTCGGCCCCAGATAGCCCAAAATCTCGCCTTTCCTGACCATCAGGTCCAGTCCATCCAGCGCCGCCAGCTCACCGTACCGCTTGGTCAGCCGGTTTGTCACAATCGCTTCCGCCATCCTTTATGCCCCCGTTCGCGTTATACCTGCTTGCCTTTTACGCTAGCGGATCATATCGCAACTTGCAATAGCGCTCATGGCTTGCAGCAGCAGGGATGATCGTCTTTAATACTACCCAGTAATGGGAGCGCAGCGAGAGGGTTGGAACGATACGCGGCAGCAGCGCAGGCTTGCTGCACTGCTCTTTCTGCCGTCGGTTGGCAGTGCGCTGTGGCTTTCGGCGCAACCCCTTAGTGCAAAAGGAGAGAGTATGTCACAAGAACAGGGATCAACACCACATGAACAGGTACGATCACAGGAGCTGGCCGCCGAGCTGGTGGGCGAGATAGTGTGCGGCCTGTATTATAGCTTGAGCCTCGCCGAAAGCGCCGAGGAGAAAGACGAGCCCCTACTGGCCGGGCTCCTGAAAGCCGCCGCCGAAGCACAACAACACGGTGCGAATGCGCTCTTAGATCATTTACCTGAGCGCCGACGCCCCAGTGAGATAGATGACTGGCCGGTACCCGGCGAGTAGACCGACACTTGCATATGATCCCAGTAGCTGCCGTTATGAGTTACCGGCCCGGTTCTGTGCCTGCTGGGCGGCATGGAGAGCACCGAGGTAACCGAAGACACCAGCCGGGGCGATGGTGCTGCCCGGACCAGGATAGGTATGGCCCATGACGCTCGCGGAGTTATTGCCGGCTGAGTACAGGCCTTCGATGATCGAGCCGTCCTTGCGCAGCACCCGCGCCCACTCGTCGGTGACTAGGCCGCCTTTGGTGTTGAGATCGCCGGGGTAGAGTTTGGTTGCCCGGAAAGGTCCTTTCTCGATGGTACCCAGGTTTGGGTTGGGCTTGACCAGCGGGTCGCCGTAGTAGCGATCGTACTGGGTGCGTCCCCGTTCGAAGTCGTGATCGATGCCTTCGCGCGCGAAGCCATTGAAGCGCTCGATCGTGGCCAGGAAGGTCCTCTGGTCGACTTTCATCTTGCCGGCAAGCGCTGCAAGCGTATCGGCCTCGACCAGCTCACCGCGGTCCATGAGCTTTTGCTTGGCATGCCTCGCCGTCAGCAGCGTACTGTTCATGAAGTGCGTGGTGTGGCGGTGATCGGTCACCAGCCACGAGGGAATGGCCTTGCCCTTGGTCTTTTTGTCATGCTCCAGCATGTGATGGCCGAAGTCGACATAACTTTCTGATTCGTCCAGATAGCGGTTGCCGTTTTGGTCGACGACCAGGCTCCATGGATCGGAACGCTCGTTCAGCACAAAGCCATGCTGGTCCTTGCCGTCGGGGTTGAGGATGGTCGCACCCCACCAGGCATCTTCCATCATGGCGAGCGCGCCGCCGGCCTTTTCGCCGGCTTCGATGCCCTGCCCCAACTGCCCCACCGGTGATGCCGACCAGCCGGGCACACCCTGGTATTGCATGCGCCACGCTTTGTTGTGTGCAAAGCCGCCGGCCGCCAGCATCACCCCACGGCGTGCGTGGATTCGTACTTCCCTACCTTCTTTCTCGATCACGGCCCCGACCACACCCGTATCTTCGATGATGAGTTCTTTCAGGGGTGAGTTGAGCCACACCGGGATGCGATGCTTTTTGTAGACGATGTACATCAGGCTGCCGGCCAGCGCCGCACCCATGCCGACCGCCTTCTGGCCGGTCAGTAGTTTACCCAAGAAACGAAAGGTGAACGTGGCACCGCGGAAGAAGCCGCCCGGCGTCGACCAGGCCCGGCTGAGCAGATAAAAGTCACTGTTGCGCACCGGCGCCGGGATGCCACCCTCACGCATGAGCTTGCCCCATGCGCCAAGCTTGCGGATATTGAACGCTGCGGCTCGATGCTGCGGCCGATCATACCGCTTGGCAGGTCAGGGTAATAATCCGGATATTCTTTGGCGCGCACCCAGTTGACACCCTCGTCGGCCAGCATGTTCACATAGGCCGGAATAGCATTGATGAACGCCCATTTGCGCTCATCACTCGCCCAGGCGCCCGGCTCGCCGATGGTCTGTTTCATATAATCAAAGGCGGCTTCCGGCGAATCCTGTACGCCGTCGCGGTGCATGAGGGGGTTGTTCGGCATCCACAGACCGCCACCGGATATAGCTGTAGTGCCGCCCCATTTTTCCATGCTCTCAACGAGCAGCACATCCAGGCCATTGCGTTTGGCGGTAATAGCCGCGCTCATGCCCGCCATGCCTGTCCCGGCTACCAAAAAATCTGTCTCGTAATCCCAATCGCTCATCTCGCCGCCACCATTCCTTCGTATATATTGCTTATGTTTACAGCATACGTACCCGCAACAGAGGCGTCAACAGGTGCCGCCTTCGGTCGGTTGTAGTGAAATAGTCACCCCTACTTCCCCGGCCCCGGCCGGGCTCATATAATAGGCGTCAAACAGAGGGAAATGTATGAGCACTACAGAACGCGTGAAAGACGGGGGTGTTAGTATCTGGGATGCCGACGTCAGCGATTCGGAAATGCGGGAATTTACCGAGCAGGCGTATACGAACCGGCTCTTCAATCCGCTTGAGGATGCCGCGGCGACGGACCAGCTGTTGGCGCTGCGGGAAACGTGGCGGCAAGAGGGCAAAGAGACCATCTTCACCTCTGGCGTCTACGATATCATGCACCAAAACCATGTGAAGTTCCTGCAGGGCATGCGCGCCGTCGCGGCACCGTATATATACGGCAAGCGCGATGCTGTGCGCGAAGGCAAAACCTGGCAGGATCTATCTGAGCGCCAGCGGCGGGACTACCGGCACCACGTCGTGGCGGCTGACCTCGCCCGCCTGGTCGTAAGCGTCGACGGCAACAAGGCCGTCAGCCGGCGCAAGGGTCACCAAGTGGAGAAAGGCAACATGGAACGCCCCGTCTTCGGCTGGAGCAGCCGCGCCCGAAGCGTTGCGGACTTACATCTGCCCCTTGACGGCGTACCGCACACCGTCGCCGATGCCGTGACCATACACGACAATGTCGAACCGGCGCTCGCCGGCACCCCACATGCCGGCATTATGGAAATCGGTGCCGCCCTCCGGCCGGACGTATGGTGCGTCTTTTATGAATCACTCGATATTATCGAAGCCTTGCAGCGCGACGCAACCGGCACCTATGCCGATATAACGGCGATTATCATCGCGAATAACGAGCTCCATCACGACGAGCTGGTCGGCGCGCTGAGCACGACGAGCATTACCGGGCGCATCCGCGGCATCGGCGGCACCGCGCTTGCAGGCGTAGCGTTCAATGGCAAACACTAGGGGGTAGGCCATGTCGGCAACACGGTCACGGAAAGAAGAAAAGACATATAAAAACTACCTGAAACTACTGGAGCCGGGCCTCTGTGTTTTTTGCCATGCCAAAGATGAAGAGCTGGTGCGGACAACCAAACACTTCAAGATCATCCGCAATATCTTTGCCTACTCTATCTGGGATGGCCAGGACGTCAAAGACCACCTCATGGTCATTCCGCACAAGCACGTCGACTCGGTCGCCCATTTTACCGACAACATGGTCGCCGAGTACCACAAGCTGCTCGGCGAGTACGAGCAGCAAGGCTATAACATCTATGCCAGGGCACCGGCATCAAAAATCAAGTCGGTCGTCCATCAGCATACGCATCTTATCCGGACCGAAGGCGCCGCCAAGAACCTGATCCTGCTGATGCGCAAGCCCTACTACTTCCGTGTCGCAGCGTAGCTATCTAGTATTTGTGCAATAGCCTACGAATGTTCTCGAGGCTTTGCTGGACTTCCGCCTCGCCTTCCTGGTTCATCTGCTGCTTCTTTTGCTCGCCTGCATTTTGTGGTGCTGTCGCCATAGTCATTCCTCCTTACTGCATGTACAAGTATGGCACTGGCGTGCACGATTGGCTGTATCATTTGCACTTGCCAGAAGGTGTACACTCATTAAGCCCTGGCTCAGCTTATCGCCGTACAGTCGCCGGCATGAATACATTCACACTTGGCGTGCGCAACGCATTCCGCAACGCCGTCCGGAGCACGGGCATCATGGTTATTTTGGGACTCAGCATCGGGCTGTGTCTGGTCATGCTCATCGCCCACCAGGCGGTCGGGCAGAAGATCAACGACGTGAAGGCCAGCGTCGGCAATACCATTACCATCTCGCCGGCCGGCTTCAGCGGTTTTAATCAAGTCAGCAGCGCATTGAACACTGATGATCTGGCCAAGGTGCAGGCCATGAGCCACGTCACCAGCCTGGTCGAGAGCCTGGCCGACCGGCTGACCACTATCGGCTCAGCGCAGCCCTCATTTGGCCGCGGTGACAACACAAGCAGCAACGCGACCACCAGCTTGACCTCACCGGTCACCATCGATACGAGCAAAATGCACGTCTTTGTCAGCGGCGGCGACAGCACCGGTACGCTGCCGGCCAACTTCAGCCTGCCGATCTCCATCGTCGGCACGACCAATCCGTTAGCGCTGGGCGGCGACACGGCCAGCATCAGCAGCGGCAACGTGATCGACGGCACCAAAGACACGAACAATGCGCTTGTCAGCACCAGCATGGCCAGCAAAAATAATCTGAGCGTCGGCTCGACCTTTACAGCCTACGGCAGCACATTGACCGTGGCCGGCATCTTCAAGACCAGCACGCAAGCCGCCGACGACACCGTTGTCGTCGCCTTGCCGACATTGCAGCGCCTGAACGGCCAAACAGGTGACGTCACCAGCGCCATTGCCACAGTTGACTCTCTGGACAACCTTTCCAGTGTCACCACTACTATCAAGAATACCTTCGGCTCGAATGCCGATGTCACGAGCGCGCAGGATGAGGCGGACGCCACTGTCAAGCCGCTCGAGAATGTCGCCAATATATCGCTCATCAGCCTGATCGGCGCCATTGTCGCCGGCAGCGTCATCATCCTCATGACTATGATCATGATCGTCCGTGAGCGCCGCCGCGAGATCGGCATCCTCAAAGCCATCGGCGCCAGCAACACGCGCGTCATTCTGCAATTTATGAGCGAGGCGGTGACGCTCACGCTGGCCGGCGCCGTCATCGGCGTGCTGATCGGCATTGCCGGCGGCAATCCGGTCACGAACATGCTGGTCAGCAGCAGTACCACCACCGCAAGCACGACAAGTGACGGGGCAACCGCCGGCTTGCGCACGGGCGGGTTTGCCCGGATGGGTGGCGGGCAAAACGGCAGCTTTATGCCCAGGCCGTTGACAGGCGGCCTCTTGCAGCGCAACGCTGCCGGCGTCAGCAACAGTATCCGTAATATCACCACCAACATCGGCTGGAGCATACTGGGGTACGGCCTCGCCGCCGCACTGCTGATCGCCGTCCTCGGCAGCGCCCTGGCCGGCTGGATGATCGCACGCGTCAAACCATACGAAGTAATGAGGGCGGAGTAATCACTATGATGCAGGTTAAACACCTTACCAGAACATTTACGGCCGGCGACACCACGGTCACCGCCGTGAGCGATGTCAGCTTTGAGGTGCCGGACGGACGCTTCGCTTCCATCATCGGCAAAAGCGGCAGCGGCAAGTCGACGTTGCTCAGCCTCTTGGGGGCATTGGACAAACCGACCAGCGGCTCGATCGAGATCGACGGCGGCGACATCGCCACCCTGAGCGACCGCGCGCTCGTCACCTATCGCCGCAAGAAGATAGGTTTCGTATTCCAGAACTACAACCTCATACCAAACCTCACGGCGCTCGAGAATGTGATGCTGCCGATGAGCTTTAACGGCCTGTCGGCAGCGGCCCGCAAGGCCCGCGCCGTGGCGTTGCTCGAGCAAGTCGGCATCACCGCCGACAAACAGCAGCGCAAGCCCGGACGCCTGAGCGGCGGCGAGCAGCAGCGCGTGGCCATTGCCCGCGCCCTGGCCAACCAACCGGCCGTCATCCTGGCCGACGAGCCGACCGGCAATCTCGACACAGAGACCGGCAAGATGATCTTTGACCTCCTCCACAATCTGGCGCGCACCCAAAAGACGACCATTATCGTGGTCACGCACGACCTCTCCATCGCCGGCCGCACCGACGAATCCTTCCGCTTGCAGGATGGCAGGCTTGCCGGCCGCCGCGCTCGCGCCTGATATTTCTCCCCGGCCTTAGTACATAATCTGCTGGCGCTATTGGCCAATCCGCTGTAGACTTATCCATAGCAAATGAGGTGGACGGAGTTATTGCAGCCGATCATCATGCAGTACTCTTGACTTTTTGCATATATTAGTATAATATAGTGCACATTAGGTGGTTAGGAGGCCTACATCGATGATTCGAGCACTCATGTCCAATGCAGCAAAACGAAGCAAGTATCTGATCGCCAGCGCCGTATTGGCTGCCAGCAGCCTGGTGATTGCCGGCGTCAGTATTGTGGCGCAGCCGCAATTTGCCCAGGCGGCAACGAATTGCCCGTACGACCCGTCGTTCCCTGAGACCAACGTTGCTTTCTGCGGCGTGTGGCAGCAGAACGGCGCAAACGCTACCCTGGCCCAGGACATCTCATCCCTCCAAAAGATCTATGCCGACAGTAAAGATAGTTGTACCGGTGCCGGCGTAGGCAAAGACGGTGCCAAATGTACGGTCCACACCGACTTGCGCGCTGTCATTACTGCGTTTTACGGTAACGCGGGCAGCATCATCCCCAGCATGAACGCCACCGATGGCAATACCCTGCTGGCCGTATCATGCAAAGACGGGACGGTGCGCAGCGGCGATTGTAACGGCACGGTGCTCGGCACCGGCATGCGCATTGCCGCCCGCTGGCATGAGAGCGGCAGCGACTTCCAGCACATCATTAACGACGTCTACACCCACTCGCCCAGCACGTTCTTCAACGACGATTTCAGCGCCGTACCGACGCTCGTCCACAAGAGTGCAACAAC
>DASZYD010000037.1:0-18892 GCA_035545555.1 Saccharimonadales bacterium (SeqCode)
TCACCATCGGTGGCACCGTCGGCGGGTGTGTGGGGGCGTTGGCAGACCATGGCAATTGGCTGGGCGGGTGGAGCATCCTGGGCACGACCGTCGGTTCGCTGCTTGGTCTGTGGGTCGGCTACAAAATCGGTAAGGCATATCTGTAAGAGACGATAACGCCAGTTGCAATTGCAAACCGTTTGCGTTACATATGTAAAGCATGTCCAAAAACCTTGTTATCGTGGAGAGCCCTGCAAAGGCAAAAACCATCACCAAATTCCTCGGCAAAGACTTTACCGTTCTGTCGAGTGTGGGGCATATCCGCGACATCCCCACCAAGCGCGTCAAGGGCGGGCGGCCGCCGGTCGACATTGAGCACAACTTCCAGCCAACGTATGAGGTCGACCCCGAGAAGAAAAAGCTCATCGCCGAGCTGAAGAAAGCAGCTAAGGGCGCCGACAAAGTCTACCTCGCCACCGATGAGGACCGCGAAGGGGAGGCCATTGCCTGGCATTTGGCCGAAGTGCTGGGGCTGGATGCCAAGACTACCCCGCGCATCGTCTTCCACGAGATCACCAAGCCGGCTATCGAGGCTGCGCTGGAGCACCCGCGCACCATCGACTTTAACCTGGTGAACGCCCAGCAGGCCCGCCGTGTGCTGGACCGGCTGGTCGGCTTTGAGCTATCGCCGGTGGTACAGCGCAAGGTGCCGGGCGGGCGGTCGGCCGGTCGGGTTCAGTCGCCGGCGGTACGGCTGATTGTCGAACGAGAACGGGAGATCGCTGCTTTTAAGCCGGAAGTATCGTTCAAAGTCACCGCCCTGTTCACGCTGGCCGATGGGGGGACGCTCCCCGCCGAGTTAAAGCAGCGCTTTGCCGGTGAGGCCGAGGCTCAGGCGTTTCTCGAACATATTGCCAGGGCCGGCTTCACTATCAGCGATGTCGTCAAAGCACCGGGCACCCGCGCCCCGGCGGCGCCGTTCACCACCAGCACACTGCAGCAGGAAGCGGCCGCGCGGCTGGGATTCTCGGTCAAGACCACCATGAATGCCGCGCAGCAGCTCTATCAGGCCGGCAAGATCACGTACATGCGTACCGACTCGTTCAATCTAAGCAAGCTGGCACTCGGCGCCATGACCGGCTACATCAACGCCACGTACGGCGAGAAGTATCATCAGTTCCGCACCTATAAAACAAAATCGGCAAGCGCCCAAGAGGCCCATGAGGCGATCCGCCCCACCGATGCAAGGCTCGAGAAAGCCAGCACCGACTCGTATGAGCAGCGTCTGTACGAACTCATCCGCAAGCGCACCCTGGCCAGTCAGATGGCGGCGGCACAGCTGGAACGCACTACTGCCACCATTACCATCAGCGGTTCACCAGAGGTGTTTGAGGCCAAGGGCGAAGTCATCATCTTCGACGGCTTTTTGAAAGTGTACGATTACCAGCGGCGCGAGGACAGCATCCTGCCTCCGCTTAAGAGCGGCGACAATCTATCTCTCAGCCAAGCCAGCGCGCTGCAGCAGTTCAGTCGCGCGCCTGCGCGCTACAGCGAAGGCAGTTTGGTCAAGAAGCTCGAAGAGCTGGGCATCGGCCGGCCAAGTACGTACGCCACTATCATTTCAACCATTCAGGCCCGCGGCTATGTCACGAAAGGCGAGGGTGAAGGTACTGAACGACCAGTTATCCAGCTAACGCTCCAGCATGGCACCATAGACCGCCGGACCATTACCGAAAAAACCGGCGCCGATCGCGGCAAGCTTATCCCCACTCCCAGCGGCAAGGTCGTCAACGATTTCCTGGGCAAACATTTCGACCAAGTCGTCGACTACGGCTTTACCGCCGATGTGGAGGGCGAGTTTGATGAAGTCGCCCGCGGCAAGCTGATCTGGTACAACATGCTCAAGCAATTTTACGGCCCCTTCCATAAGCTGATCGAAGCTGCCGGGGCCATCAGCCGCGCCGAGACGTCGCAGGAGCGCCGGCTTGGTGCCGACCCCAAGTCGGGCAAGCCCATTCTTGCACGTTACGGCCGCTATGGCCCCATGCTCCAGCGCGGCGAGACCGAAGCTGAGAAGAAGCCGGATTTCGCCCCACTCCCCGCCAACACCACGCTGGAAACCGTAACACTCGACCAGGCGCTTCAGATGTTTAGCCTGCCGCGCACCGTCGGTACCACACCGGACGGCCAGTCCATCAAAACCAATATCGGCCGTTTTGGCCCATACATTCAGGTCGGCAAAACGTATGTCTCTATCAAGCCGCTCGACCCCCACACCATTACCGAAGCCGAGGCACGTGAGCTCTACGCCGCCAAGCTGGAGAAAGATGCCAATCGCATCATCGCTACGTTCCCAGGCGGCCTACAGCTCCTGAACGGTCCCTACGGCCCGTACGCGACCGACGGCAAAAAGAATGCCCGCCTGCCGAAAGATGCTGTGCCCGAGAGGCTGACCGAAACAGAGGTGCGCGCACTGTTGGAGGCTGCGCCCGCCAAGCGCCGCACCTTCCGCCGCAAACGCGCCGCTAAATAACCGTCATGTTTATTACGGCCGCGCATAAGCATGATGTAGTTAGTTTCTACAACACAATGGCGGCATGATCGCCATAATCGTGCTACAATAGCAGGAGCAGGGGACAGATTTGACTTATAGAGGCTATAATTTTATAATTGTAGTAACCGCAAATTAGTAGCGTAAGGACTTGGGATGGCCAAACAGACCGAACAGCTTCCACTCAATACCCACTCAATCGTCAACGACATTTTGGCGGCTGTTATCGACCGCGACCGCGAGCGGGAGATCATTACCCGCCGCTACGGCCTGTTCGAGCGCAAAGAGACCCTGGAACAGATCGGCGAGTTACTCGGCATCACCCGGGAACGCGTGCGCCAGCTCGAAAAGTCGGTTATGACCCGGCTGCGCCTGGCAGCTGAACAGGGAAGCGTACCGTATGTCGCCGAGGTGCAGAGCCGGCTCCTGGCAGAGCTCAAGCAGGTAGGCGGCGTGGCGCGCGTCAGCGAGCTGGCCGGTAAGCTCGTAGCCGAGAACAACCGCGAAGAGCAGTCGCGCTTAAGCTTTCTGGCACAACTCTGCCCGGACGTTATCGTGGTCGAGGAGGATAACGACCTCTACCAGTGCGTCGCCGTCAAACAACTTCACGATGCCAAACAACTCAAAAAACTGGCTGCCAAGATTATCGATGCGGTCAAAACACTCGGCGAGGCCAAGCCGATCACCGATGTAGCTGAGCGGGCCGACATCGCCAACGCCGGGCACGCTGCCGCCATCGCGGCCGTCTCCAAGCATCTCGCAACCCTCAACGGCACCTGGGGCCTCATACGATGGCCTATGGTCAACCCCAAGAACATCCGTGACAAGATCTACGTTATTCTGCACGAAAACGGCAAGCACATGCATTTCAACGACATTGCCGCCGCCATCAAGCAGTCCGACTTCAAGCGTAAAGACGTTACCACCCAGGCAATCCACAACGAGCTGATCAAAGACGAACGCTTCGTGCTGATCGGCCGCGGCATCTACGCCCTGAAAGAGTGGGGATACCAGAAGGGCACCGTAGCAGATATCATCACGCAAGTTCTGCAAGAAGCCGGGGTGCCGCTGCACCGCGATGAGATCGTCAAGCGCGTCCTCAAGACCCGCTACGTCAAAGAAACGACTATCCTCTTGAATCTGCAGGGCAAGCCCCAGTTCAAACGCGTCGCCAAAGCCACCTACGCCCTCGCCGAACTACCTGCGGAGTAATGCTATAAACACATGGCACGGCGCCATTCTTATCACAAACGCCGCTCAGCGCAGACTGATATCCTCGGCTTACTGTTGCTGGCGTTTATCGGTGCGGGCATCTATACCGGCCTCTCAACGCAAGCTAAGACACTGATAGTTGTACTGGCAATGTTGCTGGGTGTACTCGTCGTAGCCGCCGGCGCCTTCCTGTATCTGATGGTTACGGCGCGCCAGCGGCAGAGAACACAGGCACTCACCATCTCTAATGTCGACAGTATGAGCGGCCGCCAGTTCGAGCAGTATGCGGTACACCTGCTCCGTGCCCAAGGCTTCAGGCATGTAGAGGTTACCAAAACCAGTGGCGACTTCGGTGTCGATGTATTAGCCGTCAAGGACGGCGTTCGTTGGGCCGTGCAGGCCAAATGCTATACCCACAGCGTGGGAAATCATGCTATTAGTGAGGCAGTTGGCGGCAAGAACCACTATCGCTGCGATAGAACTATGGTCGTGACAAATAACTACTTCACGAGGGCCGCTAAGATACAGGCCCAGGACAATAATACAAGCCTGATTGACCGCGACAAACTCGCCGAATGGATCATAACATTTCAAGGGCCCAACCATAATAAATAAGCAGGCGACCGCACGGTAAGCAAGAAAACTCGAACAACTTTGAACGTTTTGCGAACATAGTCGGGCGGCAGACGCGCAAGGTGTTAAGGCTGACCGCAGGCAGGCCTAGCAGCCGATCAAGCAACCCCCGGCATGCTAGCTGTAGGGTATGCATGTAAAAATGCAAAAGTGCAATGAGATTTGATCGGCAAAGCGCGGCAGGCAGCCGGGCGAGAAGTAATAAAAAAGAAAGCAGCAGTTCGATACATAATACGTCGCACAATGTATATTTTACGACTTTCGTGGAGATCACTGTCCAGGTGTGATTGGGCGGGGGGATTACGGTTAGTTAGCGATGCCATATGTGGCTGTTCGGGCATAGACAACCTATTAATGTAAGACAAAGTAATCTGTTTGCCCTGCAGGGTTGCTGTGCGAGATCACATACAGCCCGTTACTTTGCGCTATGTCGCTTTTTGTTTCACGCGTTGGCATTTTCACAATTTGACTTATCCACAGTTTTATCGTGAAACCTTGCTTTTTGACCCGTTTAGTATATTTTATACCTTCCCGCCCACAGGCCTACCTTCCCCTGCTTTTTTGACTTTTCTGAGTTTTGGTAGGAAAGTATACTTTTTTACCATATGCTTGCCGCATACACTGCGTAAAACATTTTACGAACACAGGGTAGAGCGATAGGGAGTTCCCCGAGCGCCCGCGCGGCTGTTACACCTGCCTGCCGGGACTCCACCATATAAGGTGGTTACTTACTGATAATACGCCCTGCCCCCTACCCGCACATCAACGTACTGCGTAGGCGTCTTGCCCTGCTCCATCAGCGCATGGCGCACGGCCAGAAAAGTGCCTGCCTGCTGTACCGGGGTTGCGTCGGCCAGGTTGAACTTCACAAAATAGGGCTGCCCGGAGGGGTACAGATCGAGCTCGCTCTTACCGGCGGGGAGCACCAGGCGAGCTACGCCCACCTGCTTTTGCTTGAGCTGGTACAGCACACTCTGGATGAACGATACGGTGCTGCCTGGCAGTGCCAGTTGTCCGATGGTCACCGGCGTGCCGCTCTGGTCTTCGACCTGCGCGAGGGCCAACGCGGTACTCCCCGAGGTCACCATACTGAGCACGCGCCCATTCGCATCAATCACGTAAGTATTCCGGGTGGTCGTTGTCAGCTCCAGGACAGGCTTGGTCGGCGTGATGTAGATAATGGGCCGATGGCCGGCGAGCGGCAGGCTGACTGATACGCTGGCCAACTCCGGAAACTGGTGCTGCAGAGCGGCGGCAACCCCCGAGAGATCGACCGTTAGCTTGTTGCGGTTGAGCACCGACCCGCTCAGCAACTTGGCAGCAGCCTGCTGGTACGTTGCCGTACTATGCAAAAAAGTGGCATTCGTTGGGTCAAGCGGTCGTACGCTTGGATCGGGTGTCAGGATCAGAAAGTTGACTACACTAACGATCAACGCCGCGATGATCGCCAGCAGGCCGAAACGTTTGGCCCAGTACGAGGCGGTACGGGAAGCTTTTTCGGCGATATGCGTGTCCCGGAACAATTGGCGGCCCGTAACAGCCGGCTCGGCAGATCGATACGTATGGTACGAATAGGCCGTTGGCCTGCCAGAAGGGGCGGGTCGGCGGCGGATGGTAGGTTCGGCTTGTGTGTGGCGGCGTAATAGCTGCATGGTATTTGTTTTGGCAACCGGCGACTCGCAGGACGCCCGGCGTGATCCCTATGCCTGCTCTAATAATAGCATTGCCAGACGGCGCGCCGCATCCGGGCGCGCCAGTTTAGCCAGTTCGTGGGCGAGCGCCTCGCGCTTATCGGCATGGTCGAGGAGTGTTCCGATCTCGCGCGCCAGCCTTCCCGTCTCGCCTGACTCGGCACCACTCAGGAGCACGATCGCGTGCCGATCGGCCAGCACCTGCGCATTTTTGACCTGGTGACCGCCGACCAGCTGCGCGGCCGGCACGATGATGCATGCTTTTGCCTGGATGGCGAACTCGGCCAGATTAGTGGCGCCGGCACGGGCCAAAATGACATCGGCCGCACCGCTGTAACGGTACAAATCGGTAACGAAGCCTTTGACGAATATGCGCCGGCGCATGGCGGTGTCTAAGGCTGCATCATATGCGGCGGCCACTGACAGTTCCAGAGCACGGCCGGCCACGTGCACGATGGCGAGCCTGGGATGGGCCGCCAGTAGCGCTGCTGCATTGGCAATAGCCGCCCGGTTGAGCTGGTCGGCACCGTTGCCGCCACCGGTCACCAGAAGCACCTGCTTGAACTGCCCCAAGCCGGTTTCTTGCTTGTACTTCTGTTGTATTTTTTTCGTCACCGGCTCATACCGCTCCCCCACCGGCA
The DNA here is from genome assembly GCA_035545555.1 of Saccharimonadales bacterium (SeqCode). Lineage (GTDB taxonomy): Bacteria > Patescibacteriota > Saccharimonadia > Saccharimonadales > UBA4665 > JANWHZ01. Next base: position 6,708 of record DASZYD010000037.1, read on the forward strand.
CGCCCACCATCACCGTCTTCGGACGCGGATACGGGTAGAGTTCTTCCGGCATAGCCACGGCGTGCAGCGTGGCCCAGCGGGCGATCACACGGTTCGCCAGACTTGGTGTGCTGTCGGAATCGTGCGTCATGTACGGGATACCGTTCAGATGGCCGCCAACGGCGACAGGCACGCTCACAAACCCTCCCCGGCTAAAGATAATCGCCGGCTTGAGCCGGCGCAGCAGCCAAAAACTCTGCACAATGCCCACGCACACCCACACGGCATCGCGAACGTTCTTGGCCTGCGTGGGAATAGCAAAGAACTGCCTGAGACCCTCACCGTGGTAGCGGCGGAACTTTCCCGCCCGTACGGCGTACACCGCATCAATAGCCGGATGCTGGGCCGGGATATCGCTCAGCGCATCGCCCTTTTGGCCGATGTATACCAGCCGGATGTCCGGGCGCAGTTTCTTCAGTTCGCTAGCGACCGCCAAGATCGGGGTGATATGCCCCCCGGATCCGCCGCCGGTCAGCACTATCGTCATAGGTACCTCCTTGTTTGGGTTGCTTGCTGAGTCGTGCATACGATGTGTAGCGGGACACTTGAAAGGCCAAACCGATGGCCGCCAGGGCGAAGATCACACTGGTGCCACCATAGCTCACGAACGGCAGAGTGATACCCTTGAGCGGCAGCACACCGATCATAGCACCAATGTTGATGAGCGACTGCACGCTCAGCCAGCTCATTACCCCCACAACCAGCAGCTGACTGAAGACGTCGGGTGCCCTCTCGGCGATATGCTTGAGGCGCGCAAACAGCGCTACAAACAGCGCCAGGAGCAACGCTGCACCGATAAAGCCGAACTTCTCGGCATAGATGGCAAAGATTGAATCGTTCGCCGCTTCCGGCAGATAGCCGTAGGCCTGCACGCCGCTACCGAGGCCGAGGCCGAACATCCCGCCGGTGCCAACGGCAATTTGCGCCTGACAGGCCTGATACGCCGAAGCCTGGCAGTTGGCCGACGGATTCAGATATGCTTCAAGCCGCGCCCGCCGATACGGTGTTGCCGCTACCAGCAGCCCTGCGAGAAGCAGAGCGCCGAGGACTGCCAGCACCAGCCATTTCATCGGCAAGCCCGCCACGAACAGCATGACACCGGTGATAGCTACAATCACCCCCATCGAGCCAAGGTCGCTCTGCACGCCGGCTACCACCGCGCCGGTTACCAACATGGCAATGCCGACCGGCTTAAGGATTAGCCGCAAGTTGCCGATTGTGCCCTGCTGCACCGCCGCCGCCAACAGCCCGGCCAGCCACACAAGGATGGCAAACTTGAGCAGCTCGACCGACTGGAAGGAAAAGGCGCCTAGCCGCACCCAACGGTGCGCCGGATAGTTCGGGTTTACCGGCATGACAATGGCCAGCAGCGTGGCGGCAGCAGCCACTATCAGCAAGGGCCTAGCCAATCGCCGCCAGATATCGATAGGTACATTCGCCGCCACTGCAAAGGCTACCAGTCCCAGGGCAATAGCGATGAGCTGGCGTGTGACGTAGTAGTTGCCGCTGACGTGCGCCACCGCACTCAGTGCCGTACTGATGGAAAAAATAACGATCAAACCGATGACCAACAACATCACCGTCAATACCAATAACCAGTAGTCCGGTCGATGCCGCCGTCCTAACGCCGCCCCTTCGCTGGCCGCGGCCGTCCCTCCGTCGCCTGATCTCATGCCTGTTGTACGCATTATAGCATCACCTACTCTTCGGGGCGACAAACGACCCGTTGATGAGCATATGCGCCAGATCAGCGAATACCGGCTGCCCGGCGTTCGAACCGGCATACCCGGATACATTCGGCTCAGTGTTGAAGACTACGATGACATACTGCGGCTGATCGCCGCCGACGAAGCCGATGTAGGTGCCATTGTACCGGTTTGCGTAGTAGCCGCCGGCCGGGTTGGCAATCTGTGCCGTACCCGTCTTGCCGCCCACGATATAGTCGCCGGGGAACGACATGTACGCGAACCCTTCATTGTGGTAGGTACTGACGACGTTCTCCATGAGGGGGATGAGCTGCTGCCCCGTGCTCGGCTTCACGACGTGCTGCTGTACTACATGCGGTCTGTTGACGGTAGTCTTGCCCGACGGACTGACCGTTTGGTCGATAAGCGTCGGCTGGTAGTAGGTGCCGCCGTTCAGCACACTGGAGAGCGCCGCGGCCATCTGCAGTGCCGTCACCTGCACGCCTTGGCCGAACGAGGTATTGGCATACGTCAGCGCCAAGGCCGGCGCAGTCGGATCATCGGCCGGCACGTAGCCGGCCGATTCGTAGCCTTGCTCGATCTCAGTCGGCTGCCCGAGCCGAAAACGGTCCACCATATAGTTGTGCCACTCGTTGATGCCGTGCTGTGTAATGGTCGTGCCGCCGGGCTGGCTCATCTGCATCAGCAGCCAGGTAGCACCGGTGTTGAGCGACAGCGACAAAATGCTGGCGATATTTTGCTGGCGGGCGCCGCCATCCTCTTCGATATCGGTGATGTTAAAGCCGTCAATCAGCCAGTGGGCCGGATCGTAGAAGCTCGTGGTAGGCGTAACGGCGCCCTGATCGAGCGCCGCGGATGTGGTGAGCGTTTTCATGATCGAGCCCGGCTCAATGGCATTCGACACTGCGGCGTTCTGAAACATCGCCGGGTCGCTGACATCCTGGTAGTTGGCTGGGTCATAGGTGGGATAATTGGCCATCGCCTTAACTTGCCCGGTGTCCGGGTCCATAATGACCGCGCTCAACCCCTTTGACTTGGTGGCCTTGTATTCTTTCGCCAGGATCTGCTCCATCTGCGCCTGCATGGACAGGTCCAGTGTCGTCACGATATCGCTGCCATCGGTCGGCGCGGTCTCGACATTGCCTTTCGTGGCAGCTAGCGGCACGCCGTTCACATCGGTCACCGCCTTTACCTGGCCGGGAGTGCCGGAAAGCTCTTTGTTGAGCGCCTGCTCAATGCCGTATTGCCCAACGCCGTCACCGTCCACAAATCCTAATAATTGCGCCGCCAGATTGCCCTGCGGATAGGTGCGGTAATCTTGGCCTTGTGTACCGACACCCGGCAATTTGAGCGCAAGGATGCGCTGGCTCTGCTCACTGGAAAGTTTACGAGCCAGCACAACATAACGCGTATTGGGGGTACGCATTTGCCGCGCGTAGGCCGAGGCGTCACCGCCGGTGACGGCTGCCAGTTTGCTGGCCGCCTGATCGGTGCCTTTCACATAGGTAGGGTCAGCATACAGCGTGTACAGCTCCTGGTTGAGTACAATGGGTACGACGCTGTTGCCGTCGTGCGCTTCTATAATGCCCCGAGAGGCCGGGATCTCGTACTGTTTGAACTGGTCGGCGGCTGCCGCCGTCTTGTAATACGTATAGTGGATGACCTGCATGTAAAACAGGCGCAGGCCGAAGATGGCGACGAGTGCCACCAGAGCGCCATACAACAACCGCACACGGCCGACCGCATGCATAGCCGTCTGGCCGCCCGGACGAGCTGGCTGGGCAGCGCCCGACGTTCGATACGTGAGGTTCGAAAGGTTGGTGGTCCGTATTGTCATTGTCTGCTGAAAAGGCGGCGTGTGCAGCCTGCACCTACTGGTTCACGGTGCCGCTCGGGGTCGTTGGTACCATTGCGCTGGCTACGCCGCTCTGCTCAACCCGGCTGAGCGATTGCAGACGCGCCGAGGCGACTTCCAGGCTGTCATGCTCGGATTGGAGCTGCGATTGTTTCTCCTGCAAGCTGTTTATCTGGTAGCCGTAGGCGTTTGTTTTGGTCACCTGCGTGAGGTATAACAGGCCTAAGAGGCAGGCCAATACGACGAGAATAATCGTGTTGCTGACCGGCCCTAACCGGCCGCGCGCGCTAGCCGTAAAGCTAACGACATTTTGATTCCGCCCGGCGTACTGCCCTCGGCTCATGCTGATTGCATTGGAATACGTCATGTTGTCTTTCTTGTTTTTGTGTTTGTTTTGGTGCCGGTCGCAGGTGGTGGAATAGAACCTGCGACCGGCAAATCAGGACTTATACGCCTCGTCTAACCGAGATGCGCACTGCCCGGGAACGATTTACTACACGGATTGGCATGTGGTACGTTCCTTTCTTTTTTATGTGTTTATTTTCGCTGCGGCGCGGAGCTTGGCGCTCCGGGCACGCGGGTTGAAAACTACTTCAGTGTCGCTCGCCGTGACAGGATGTTTGGTCAGGATACGGATGCGGGCGTCATAGCCGTTGCCGGCTTCAGCGAAGGCCTGCTTGACAAGCCTGTCCTCCAGGCTGTGGAAGCTGATGACCGCCAGTCTGCCACCGGGTGCGAGCAGATCAATCCAGATCGGCAGGCTGCGCGCGATGAGCGTCAGTTCGTCATTCACGGCAATCCGCAGGGCTTGGAACGTCCGCGTTGCCGGATGGACTTTGCTGCGCGCGCCGCCCCATGCTCGGGCAACGACGTGTGCCAGCTCGGTGGTTGTGTCTATCGGCCGGTGCCGCACGATCAATTGTGCAATGCGACGTGCTTTTGGCTCCTCGCCATATCGCGTCAGGATCTCGGCAAGCTCGGCTTCGGTGTATCGATTGACGATCATCCCGGCCGTTAGCGCTTGCGTCTGGTCCATACGCATATCGAGCGGGCCTTCGGCGGTGATGGCAAACCCCCGTTCGGCGTCAGTAAGGTGCGGTGACGACACGCCCAGATCGGCCAAAATGCAGTCGAACTGCTGCCCCGCCGCGGCCAATTGCTGGCTGGCCTGCAGGAAATCCATGTGACGGATATCCGCTTTGCTGCCGAACAATTTGGTGAGCTCATCGATCGCATGCTGATCGCGATCTACGAACACCGCCTGCTTGAGGGCATCTGTCCGCTCAAGTACCAGCGTGGCGTGACCGCCGTAGCCGGCCGTCAGGTCGAGGTAGCGGTCCCCTCCCTTCGGGTCCAGATACTGCAACACTGCTTCCGCGAGTACAGGAACGTGCAATGGTGGTTGGTCTGGTTGGTGCATCTTGCGTTTTGTTTTTGCTGCCGTATGCATATACTAGCAGATTATGTTTGTTTTGGTGCAAGGTCACCTAACCAGTAGTCAGCTTTTTGTTTTTGTTGGTTGTTTTTGTTTTTATGCTGAAGCAAGAAGTGGTATGTGAAGAAGATTTCTAGCGAGAAGATTTGAAAAATCTTTGAACTTCTTACAGCTTCCTGCCTCAAGTTTGAGAGACTTATGTGTGAGGTGGAGTTTTGGGAGGTGTTTACAAGAAAGGTGCGAAGGTTTTGTCGTGGTGCCTTCTCTAGTCCACGTGCTGACTACCGGTTAGGTAACCTCCGCATGAGACAAGCCCCTTGGAGGGTTTTTCTCATCGGAGCTGGCGAAGTGAATTCGCCTCCGCCCTTCAGGGCGGACCGCTCCTGCTCTTTTCCCAAACAGCGGGAATAAGGTTGGCTTAATGGTACGTAACCGTTTTTCTTACCGAATTGTTAAAGAGCTCGCGGTACAAAGCAACGTTAGCTCATTGCCCCGCCCCTTTGGCTTGCTCCGGTGCCATCAGGCGCCAGTATCGGCCAACGCCAACGGCGATGACATCTTTGGTGATGCCGGCGTAGTCCAGCAAATGCTGTTCCAGCGTGATCCGGCCCTGCTTGCCATCGAGCGGCATATCGATCTTGCCCATCCGGAACTGTACGTTCAGATCCGCGATGCGCTCGTCCAAGATGTCGCCTTCCAGGCGCGGTTCGACCAAGTTGTCCCACACGTCTTTGGGGTAAAGGTGCAAGTACTTGCCGAAGCCCCGGGTGATGACTGCCCCGCTCAAAAACTTGTCGCGCAGTTCGGTCGGAATGGTGAGCCGCCGCTTGTCGTCAAGCTTTCGTTCGAAATAGTCTACCGTTGCCATTCGGGTCCCTTAAGTTGCTAGTGGTTTTTGTTTTTGTAGGTTTCGGTCTAGTACCTACGTACCCACTGCCATGAATATACTACCCACGATGACCCACTGCAATACCAACCTGCCCCACAAACGATGCCATCCTGACAGCGCTTATCCACAACAGCCTCTCTATCGACCAAAGTTATGCACAATATCTAGCGCCAGCAAAAAGGCGCCGGGCACAACCGGCGCCTGGGGTGAAGACTGTAAGGCTCCACGCATCAACGCATGTCGGCTGGGTCCCATGTGACCCGCTGGCCGTCGCTGAGGCCGTCGAGCACAGCCATGGCTTCGGCGTCGAGCGCGAAGTCGAACACCTGCAGGTTCGCGTTGATATGCTCCGGCTGGCGCGACCGCGGCAACGGAATAGTGCCGTGCTGGATGCACCAGCGCAATACGACCTGCGCAGGCGTACGCCCGATGCGGTCCGCGACCGCCTGGATGGCCGGCGGCACCTGTTTGGCCAAACGGGACAGCGGGCTGTAGGCCTCAACGATGATGTGGTGCTGCGCACAAAACTCCAGCAGCTCACGCTGCTGCTCATAGATAAAGGGGTGAAACTCGACCTGGTTGACCACCGGCGCGACCTGGCTATCGCTCAGCAGTTCCGTAAGATGGCGTACTGCATAGTTCGACACGCCGATCGACATTGCCCTGCCCTGGCGCTGGAGCTCAATCAAGGCCTTCCAGCTTTCGCCGCGACGGCTGGTGGCCGGCCAGTGGATGAGATATAAGTCGACATATTCCAGGCCGAGGCGTTTGAGCGACGCGTCGCAGGCCGCCAAGGCCGAATCATACCCCTGGTCGTCATTCCACAACTTAGTGGTCACGCATATATCTTCGCGGGGTATACCGGTAGCGCGGATCGCCTTGCCCACCGCCTCTTCATTCTCATAAATGCGAGCTGTATCAAGCAGCCGGTAGCCGGCTTGCAGGGCAGCAGCCACCGCTTGACGTGCCGCATCAGGAGCGAGCTCCCAGGTGCCGAAACCGATGCTGGGAATTTTTGAGCCGTTTGCCAGGGCCAGGGTATTTGCTGTCATAGGTTTTCCTCCTTGTTGTATCCGACTGTATCAAACCGCTCGCGCGGGCTCTATGAAAAAACAGACCCAGTATGAGGCTACAAATCGATCACGATCGGCACGCCGTTCTCGAGTTTGAGAAACGTGATGCCGGCCTCGGCAAAACGCCTGGCAAGGCGTTCGTACGTTCCGGTGCGCGCTTCATCACGCCAGTGCCAATCATGAATAGGCACGACATATTTCGGTTTTAACTCGAGGGCGAGACGTACCGCGTTCACCGTAGAACCCCATGGCGCCTGTACGGGCAGCGCCAACATGGCCATCGTTTCGTGAAAGTCGTGGCTGTCACCGGGGTGCGTCACCTTGTTGCGATAATGAATGCCGATCTCCTGTGGCGGTGGCGTCTCGGCGAACGGACGAATGTCGGCATGGGGTGCCTCGAACAATTGAGCGCCTTCCGGCGGCGTGGCAGTTACGCCCTTCACGCCGCCCTGGGTAAGCAGCACGATGGCGTCAGCCGGCGCAACGATGCGAACGTCCGGGAACTTTGCCTGCAGCCTGGCGACGAGCGCTACGTCCATATGGTCGGGGTGCTGGTGCGTGATAAAAATGTCATCCAGCCGCTGCAGGCTATCGACAGGTACCGGGCTATATTCGCCTGGGTCGAACAGCGCGGCGCGGGGGTGTTCCCCGGCTTCTTCGACGAGCAGACATGAGTGGACGTATTTGGTGATTTTCATAGTTCTCGCTCCTCTTAGGCCTCCCTGCCAGTATACCGTTTATCCATGCTGCCCCGCCAACAGCTCTGCGATATGCGCCCACACGGCTTCGGGCGGGCGCGCCAAAGCGCGAGACGTCTGTTCGAGCGGCATGCCGCTGCGCAGCAGATCGAGTAACTGCGCGTCTTCCTCTGGGCGCCACGGCTGTTCGGTGGCTGGTGAAGGCGTTGCCTGCCCGGCCGCCGGCGCATATTCCCGCAGGAGTGCGAGCAGTTCCTCGCCGTACGTTTCAAGTTTTTTGGGACCAATGCCCGGCATTGTCAGCAGCTGTTGGATAGTTGCCGGCGGCCGCGCCGCCAGCGCGTCCAGGAGCGTGTCGTGCGCGATGACATATGGCGGCACGCCGTCCGCTTGCGCCCGGCGGATGCGCCACATCTTGAGCTTTGTCAGAAGCGCCTGGTTGACCGGCGGCCCGGCGACTACACTGCCGCCCACCGGAGAGGCTACCACCTCATCGGGTGCGTCGGGCGTCGTTTCGGCCAACGCTGCTGATGCCGCCCGCAGCTCGGCATCGAATGCGAAGATGTCGGGGTGCAGGCGCAAGGCCATGGCGTTGAGCCCGGTCAGATACACGCCGTCAAGGCTACGCACGCGGCTCAAGGCCACATAGCCCATGCCGGGCGTGAATGATTTGCTCAGATCAATCTCGGCCGCATCGAGGCTCATACCCTGACTCTTGTGGATGGTAATGGCCCAGGCCAGCCGCAGCGGCAGCTGCGAGACTTCGGCCCGCTTCTTGCCGTCTTCGGTCAAGGCCCAAGCATAGGGTTCTACCGCGATTACTCGGCCGCCGTCCTGCAGCTGCACCAGCGGCAAGCCGCCGCGGAAGCCGGCTACCTGCCCGCGGCTGCCATTGACGTAGCCGCCGGCGAAATTATTGGCCACGAACATTACTTCGGCGCCCGCTTTGAGCACCAATGTCTCCGGCGCCAGAACGCTCCGCTTGAGCTGATCCACTTTGGCCGCCGGCCCATGACTGGCCATCCCGAACACTTCCGCCCGGCCCGTCACGGCGTCCAGGTGACGCTGGTTGATGCTATCCACATCAGCGTTATGGGCGTACAGGCGCGTAACCGTCGTACCGGCAGACGGACGCCGGCCGATGCGCTCCTCTAGCGTGGCGACATGCCAGTCCTCAACCTGGCCGCGGCGCATTGCCTCAAGCACATCGAGTAAGCGATCACCCTGCTGGCGGTGTTGTTCGCTCAGATAACAGACCTTTGGCTTGAGTTCCTGCCAGGCGGCAGAGGTGTGGGCAAAGTCTACCAGGTCGCTCTCGCGGTTGACCGGCGGCAATTGGAATAGGTCACCCACGAGAATAAGCTGCAAGCCGCCGAACGGCGCATCACTTTCGCGCAGCAGCTTGCACACCTCATTGACCATATCGAGGCGTTTGCCGTGCAGCATGGATATTTCATCAATCACCAGCGTATCGATGCTGGCATAACGCTTACGCAAGGTGGCGTTCGCCTGCAGCCATTCTTTGTCGTACGGCGTCAGTGTATCGCGGATGCCCAGGCCCGACCACGAGTGGATAGTCGCTCCGCCGATATGCGTGGCGGCGATGCCCGTACTCGCCGTAACGGCAATATGCCGGCCGGCACGCTCGCTGCGGCGGATAAACTCATTCAGCACGTACGTCTTGCCTGCGCCCGGCGGCCCGGTCAGGAACACCGATGTGCCGGACAACATTACTGCTAACGCCTGCCGCTGCCTCATAGTACCTTCATTATTCCACGCCGGCAGCGCTCGGGCGTAGTGTGTAATTTACATACGATTAGCTGGCAGCGCCTTTGCCCTGTCCGGGCCGCCGCCGGTAATCATGGTATGCCAGCTCGTGGCGGAAATGGTCGAGACGCACGATATATTTCTCATATGGGTTATATAACTGCGAATAGTAGCCGCTGGGCGTCAGCAGGTGCGACAGCCGGCCCTTGTGCTCCAGGTACTCTACCAGGGAGTAAAAATCGCCGTCGCCGGAGACGATAATCGCCTTCTGGTAGTTGCCGATTTCTTTCATCGCCCACAACACCAGATCGGCGTCGATATTGCCTTTGACCGGCTTGGCCTCCTCGTCGCCCTTCTCCTCCTCGGGGCGCGGGCGCGTTACATCAAAGGTCGGCTTGAGCACCACCAGGTAGCCCGCCTGGTGCATCTTCTCATACAAGTCCTCGTTCTCCGGCAGGTAGCCGATGAACATGTACGCCTTCTCGACATTGTAGCGTTCGGCCAGCCACTCCCGGAACTTGACCCAGTTCATCTTCCACCCGAAACGTTGGGTGCCGATGTTCAGATTCTGACTGTCGATAAACGCGTAGACGCGGGGCCTGTCTGTCTCCTGCGACACCGACGCCACAGCCGGTGGCTGTACTTTTGGCTGGGACGGCTGTGCCTGTTGCTCAGGTTTACGCCGCCGCATCCACATAGAGTGTTCCACTGATCATAAATACGTGCTTCTATCATACCATGGCGCCAGGCTGGTAGCGTGCGACTTCTCTGGTGGTCTGACAGCATAAGGAGTATGATACACTGCAGATATAGCATAAATAGTAAGAAAGGAATGCACCGTGGGTCTATTCGACAACTTAAAGGGTATGATGGGCGGCAAAAAAGATCCGACAACAGCCGGCCCAGTGATCGCCGCACCGCCGGCTGATCCGGCTACGACGGTCGGCACTGCACCGGCAACCAATACGAGCGCAGAGATGCCGGCAGCGGCACCGGGCGCGGCGCCAGCCGCACCAGCCACAGATGTGGACAGCAGCGCCACCATGCCTGCACCGTCCGGCACGCCGGCACCGTCCACAATGCCGAGCGCACCGGCAGCGCCTGCCGAGCCGACAGCAATGGCTACGACACCCTCCCAGACGCCCGCAGGCGACGAGAGCATGGCTGGTGCGTCTATGCCCGGCATGACGACACCGAGCCAGCCGGATGAAGGCGCGCTGCCGACCGGCCCCGCCAACAGCGCGACACCCGACGCCCCCAATCCGGCAGTGCCATCTACCGATAGCGGTACCGCGCCGTCCGACGATTCTACGACGGTTAATACCAATACGCTCTAGCGGTTCCTGCCTACGAAACATCCCCGCTCATACGTGACGCGGGGATGTTTTTATGCTGCTTGCTTGGCGAGGTGCTGTTTGCGCGCCTCATTCGCCCAGTGATCGGCCAGCTCATTCAATGCATGGTTATTGTGTCCGCGCACCCAGACCAGCCGAGCCTGGGATTGGCAATATAGAGAGTAGACGTCACGTACAATGTCGAGGTTCTTAATCTCCCCGCCCTGCTTTTTCCAACCCTTGCGTTCCCAACCTGCCGCCCACTTGGTGATCACGTTGATCCAGAATTCACTGTCCGTCCAAATTTCGCACGGCGCGCCGTTCGCATGTCTGAGCGCGGCGATGATCGCAAAGCCCTCCATGCGGATGTTCGTCGTGTCTGCTCCGCCTGGCTCGCTGCCGAGCACCAGCGGCTTCCCGTCCAAAAGCACAGCGAAGCCACCCGGACCGGGATTAGGACTGGCGCTGCCATCGGTATAGTAGATTGCGGGTGTCATCTTCAATTACTCCTTGCTAATGCCTGCTGGACACCGTGCTCCTGAGAGCCGAGCACGGCCGGTTTGGGTTTGAACGACAACTCCGCCGCTGCTTTGTCGAGTGCCAGTACTTCGCGTGCGAGATAGAGTTTTGAGAAGCGAACGCCGGCCTGATCGGCCGCTACACCCACGCTGCTGATGCCCAGTGAGCGGCACGTCAGTAGCGCCCGGGGCAAATGATAGCCGTGCGTGACAAGCGTTGCCGACGTCACGCCGAATACTGCGTGTGCCCGGTAGCAGGTCGCGTACGTATCGTACCCGGCATAGTCCAGCACTACCGCGCTGGCCGGGACGCCGTGTGCTTCCACATAGCGAGCCATTGCCGCGGGTTCATTGTAGTGGGTTGTGCGGTTATCGCCCGAGAGCAACAGCACCCGTGCCTTTCCGGCCATGTAGAGATCAACAGCCGCCCGTAGCCGGCTTGCCAGGAACGGCGTGGGCGTACCGTCCGGATACACCCCGGCCCCAAAGACAATCGCCACCTTGCGCTGCGGAGCCGTATGCACGCCGAAGATCTCACCGCGCGCTGCTACAGCAGCCCACAGTGGCGGCAGGGCAACGACTGCCGCCACAACAACACCCACGCCGGCCAGCCACCATGCGTGCGTCCGGCACCATCGTACGCCGTGTTTGCATATTGTCTGCATCTACAGAGTAGTATAGCAGCTCAGATTTTAGGCGGGAGCGATAGCGCAAAATCCCGGGCGTGCTCCAGCAGCGCAGTAAGCTGGGCACCGTCGGCCATGGCTTCATCTGTCACACGGAACCAGTTCTTCGGCATAGTCCGGCCACCCATCGCCATGCGCGTAATACCCTTCTGGCCTAGCAGCGCCGCGGCGTCGGCTTCGTCGGC
>DASZYD010000038.1:0-16144 GCA_035545555.1 Saccharimonadales bacterium (SeqCode)
ATCACCGACCACCGCATCGGGTATTCCCGCAGTAACATCCCGGGCGCACTGAACGGCGATATTGATGACCTCATCGAACGCTTACAGGCGGCTGAGCACGAGCTGCTCAGCCGCGAGACCTAAGGCGCTGCAGGCCATACAGTAATGGCAGCCATAACGATCGCCAGTTTTCTCCGCATGGCAACACAGCAGCTATCGGCGGCCGGCATCACCACCGCACGGCTGGATACCCTCGTGCTGCTTGGTGACGAACTGAACAAAAACAGTGCTCAGCTTCTCGCGGCCCCCGAGACTATACTTAGTACCGCACAGCAGAAAGTGCTCATCCGTCAACTTGCGCGCCGCGCCGAGCATGAGCCCCTTGCCTACATACGCGGCCATGCAGCGTTTTATGGCCGCACATTTGCCATTAACCGGCACGTTCTGGTGCCGCGGCCGGAGTCCGAGACAATAATCGATCTGTTCAAGGAGCTGGCGGGACAGGCAGCAAACGCCAACGAGGCGGTGCTGCAGGTTGCCGATGTTGGCACCGGCTCAGGAATTTTGGCTATCACTGCCAAACTTGAAGTCCCCCGGGCTACGGTGTACGGCATTGATATTGACCCGGCGTGCGTCCAGCTAGCGTCGCACAATGCAAAGCAGCTTGGAGCTGCTATCGAGTGCATGCAAGGCGATCTCTTGGAACCGCTGCGTGTACAGCACCGACAACCTACCATCCTACTCTGTAACCTTCCCTATGTGCCGACCGATTATCCAATAAACCAGGCAGCGACGCACGAGCCGCAACCAGCCATCTTTGGCGGTACCGACGGCCTAGACCTGTATCGTGCTCTCTTTGCGCAGTTGGAACATATAGCTTGGCCGGCGTATGTACTCGCCGAATCTCTGCCAGCGCAGCATGTAGTACTCACCCGCATCGCGCACGACAGTAACTTTGTGCTCACTCAGACTCAGGATTTTATACAGGTATTTAGAAAAGCCCCGGAATCGTCTGCGTTGTAGTATTACTCGTGTTCGTATCGGCCGGCGTCGCGCCGAGCGTTACGTTGAGCTGCTTCGTCTTGCCGCTTCGCACGATGGTCAGCGTTATCGTTTGCCCGACTTTGTCTTTATCGATCATCGCCGTCAGGCTGTTGTTCTGGTCGATTGCCGTACCGTCTATCTTCGTAATGATATCGCCGGCCTGCAGACCGGCTTTGGCGGCCGGGCCGTTGGCGATGATGGGGTCCTGACCGAGCACGCCGACGGGCGGGATCCAGGCGCCTCGCGTCGTGCTGAGGCTGTATTGTTGCGCCACGTCGTCGGTTACAGGTACGTAATAGACACCGATGTAGGGCTGCTGGAACTTGCCGGTGCTCTCGACCTGTTGGATTAACCCAATGACGTCGTTGATGGGAATCGAGAAGCCGATGTTTTGCGCATCACCGGCAATAGCCGTGTTAATGCCGATTACCTGACCATTCATGTTAACCAGCGGCCCGCCGGAGTTGCCTTCGTTAATCGCGGCATCTGTCTGGAACAAGTCATCAAGATTTTCGCTGGCCTGGCTGCCATCGGAGCTGCCTGCCTGCACGCTGCGGCCATACCCCGAAATGATACCGGAGGTCACGGTGTTCTGGAACTGCCCAAGCGCGTTTCCGATGGCCACTACTGCATCACCCACCTGTACCTTGCTCGAATCGCCCAGCACGGCCGGCACTAGTTTTTTGCCCTCTGTGTTATTCACCTTCAGGAAAGCGATGTCCAAGCTGCTGCTGTCGCTGGTGCGCCCGAGCACCGACACGTCCTTTAACTGCGTGCCGTCCGACAGCGTCACACTAACGCTGGTCGTGCCATCGGGCACCACATGGCGGTTGGTAATAATCAGGCCGCTGCTGGTGAGAATAATACCGGTACCGGCACTCTGTTCAGATTGTGGCAGCCCATAGCTAAAGTAGCTGCTGCCCTGGGTCGTGCTGGTGACGTTTACTGACACCACGCTTGGCCCGACTGTCTGCGCAATACTATTGATCAGCTGACTCTCGCTGGTCACGACCTGCTTTTGCGGGCTGGTCGTACCTGTGAGAATGTCATCACCATTGGCGCGGTGCGTAGCGCCCAACCAGCCCGCGCCGTAGCCGACAACTGCACTCACCAAGATACCAGCGATTATAAGTACACCGCTCCGGTTGAGTGCCGGCTTGTACTTTCCAATGACATACTTCACGCGCTCCACGGCAGCCGGCAACGGCAGCCGATGCGTCGTAACGCCGGAGGACACACTGTGTTCACGTGCCTCGGGCGTAGCCTTGGCCCCGCTTTTGTTGGTATCAGCCTCACCCATCAGGAACCTCCCTATACTACTTTGTCGCCCCAGTCCGAGAACGCCAGAATGATGATGACTGCTGCCATAATGATGAAAAGCAGCTGGCGGCGGACCCCTACGCTCAACCGGTCGCTATGGTCGAGGTAGTAGAGTACGGCTAAACCATAGCCAATCATGCTGAGAATTAGCGTAGGTTGTGCGATGATACCATAAAAGAGCAGCCAGTGGCCGAGTATCCAGACCACGGCGGCACCAAAATAGGCCCACAGATACGACAACAGTTTGCTATATGGTTCATCAAAGTTATCAAAAAAGTGCCGGGCGGCCACATAACATATGACGCCTGCAAAAAACAAAAGCCCGTACAACGGGCCGTCCGACCATACTAAAAAGAGCGCCATCAATCCGCACAGCTGCCCCAGCATTGCCTGCAGCGCTACCATAAGCGTGCCGGTCGCCGGCTTGATGATCAGGAGCCAGACGGCATACAATGCCGCCCAGAGGAGCTGGAGGTAGCCGCTCTGGGTGCTGGCAATGAACGCGACGGTCGATATGCCGATGGTAAGATCGACGGCATTCGCCCGGATCATAACCGGCCAGAACCGTGGCCGGACCGCAAACATCCGCCACTTGCTGAGTAGTACCAGAACGAGGGCTATTTGCACAAACCCG
This sequence comes from Saccharimonadales bacterium (SeqCode), assembly GCA_035545555.1. GTDB lineage: Bacteria > Patescibacteriota > Saccharimonadia > Saccharimonadales > UBA4665 > JANWHZ01. The sequence goes on from DASZYD010000038.1 coordinate 2,978, forward strand.
CCCTGCAGGCGAACCAATGCCAGCACCGCCAGCGGCAGCGCAATCATCAGGGCGATATGCAGCACCTGCGAGAATCCATGAGCCGGCTTCAGCCGGGCCACCAAAAGCCTCATCATTGTCACCACCTATTATACGGGCGGCATTGGGCTTTGTATAGCCTAGGCGGCCACCCCACTGACGTGATGCCGGGTGACGTCTGGTACTATCCGGCTAGCCAGCGATCATTCTCAGAATTTCGCGAACCGCAGCCGATAGCGTACAATCATAGGAATGGAAGAAAAACCAGGCATGCCCGCCGGGATGCCCATACAGGCGCCGCAACAACCAGCGCCAGTCTCCGGTACCACCACCGAGCCACGGCCTGTGTCGCGCCTGGCTGATATTGTCTCCACGCTCTTTGCAGTCGTCGCGGCACTCGGCCTGGCGCTCTGCCTCATCGCGTTTGTGTTTCAGTCGTACCAGGTAGACGGCCCGAGCATGGAAAACACACTACAAAACAACGACCGGTTGATTGTCTGGAAAGTGCCACGCACTTGGGCCCACATCACCGGCCACGCGTACGTGCCTGATCGCGGCGATATCATTATCTTTACTGAGAACAATCTGGCAGCATACGGCCAAACCGACGTCAAGCAGCTAGTAAAACGGGTCATTGGGCTGCCGGGCGATCGGGTGGTCGTCCAGAACGGCGTCGTGACCATCTATAACAAGCAACATCCTGGCGGCTTCGAGCCCGATAAAACCCTGCCGTACGGCAAGACACATCCGCTGCCCATAACGTCAGGTAACATCGACATTACGCTCGGCAAGGGTCAGATATTCGTGTGTGGCGACAACCGCACCGATTCGCTCGATTCGCGCGCCTTTGGCCCGGTCGATGTGAAAGACATCGTCGGCAAACTCGTTTTGCGCATCTATCCGCTCAATACGGTCGAGCGGTTCTAGCCCGCGGTTACTTTTTCTGCAAGAGAGTGATAAGGCGCTGCAGCTCGTCATCTGATTTGAAACTGATTTCAAGCCGGCCCCCATGTGCAGTGCGGCGGATATGCACCGGCGTCCGGAAGTGCGTGCTCAACGCTTTTGTCTCGGGCGTTTCGGTCGAGACACGCTGCCGTACGACCTGCTCGCTTTGCACCCCTGCCTTCACACCCGTGACGTACCGCTCGGCCTGGCGAACCGACCAGCCCTGCTGCTCAATGCCGGCCAGCAGCGACAGTTGTTTAGCCGGGTATTCTTTCAGCGCCAATATGGCCCGCGCATGCCCCTCGCTGATACGGTGTTGTTCCAGTGCGTCCCGCGCAGCTGCGGGCAGTTGCAGCAGCCGGACGATATTGACCACCGTAGACGGTGCCTTGCCCAGGCGCTTTGCAATTGCCTCGTAGCCCAAATTGAACTGCTGGTGCAGCCGCTCGATAGATACCGCCTGCTCCATGGGCGCCAGGTCGACGCGCTGGACGTTCTCGACCAAGGCAATCTCCAGCTGCTCCAGCTCCTGCAGGCTCCGCACGATTGCCGGCAGTGACGGCAGTCCGGCCAGCTTGGCGGCACGCCAGCGGCGCTCTCCCGCGATTATGCGGTACGTGCCGTCGCCCGCCGGGGTTACCACTAAGGGCAATAGCACACCGTGTGTGCGGATCGAATCGGCCAGTTCGGCAAGCGCCGTCTCGTCAAAATGCTGGCGCGGCTGGTCGCTGCGCGGCAGCAATGCGTCGGTGGCCAGCTTTTGCACCCGCTCATCCTCGCCGACCAGAATGGAGCTGTCAAAGTCCTGTGGAATAAGCGCGTCAAAACCGCGGCCTAGCCCATGGAGTGGCTTACTCATTTCTTTCGCCCCTTCGCGCGGTCATGCACTTCTTTGGCGAGCTTCTTGTATGCGCGTGCGCCCTTGCTCCATTTGTCATAGCCCTCTATGGATTTACCGTGGCTCGGTGCCTCTGCCAAACGCACGTTCCGCGGGATAACTGTTTCGAAAACCTTGTCGCCAAAATGGCGCTCCACTTCCTGCCGCACCTGTGTTGAGAGTGTGGTCCGGGTATCGTACATCGTTAAGAGTACCCCCAGCAGTTCAAGCGACGGGTTGAGGCCGGCCCGCACCATCTGCACCACCTGCAATAGTTGGCTCAGCCCCTCGAGCGCGTAATACTCCGCCTGCACCGGGATGAGCAGACTATCCGCGGCCGTCAGCGCGTTGACCGTAAGCAAGCTCAGCGCCGGCGGGCAGTCGATCAGGACATAGTCGTGCGCAGCCGGCGCCAGAGCCTGCTTGAGGGTTTGCTCCCGGCCCGGCTGGCTGACCAGCTCCACCTCAAGTGCAGCCAGCCGGGCATCTGTCGGCAACACGTAGATATTGTGTCCGGCTTCCTTCAGCGCCTCGGTCATCCCGGCGTTTTGGAGCAGTACTTCATAGGTTCCCGGCTCGTTTTCGGCCTTCGCCACTCCAAGCCCGCTCGTCGTATTCGCCTGAGGGTCGAGGTCGACCACCAAGACCGATTGGCCCTGTTTCGCCAAATACGCCGCCAGGTTAATAGCCGTGGTCGTCTTACCAACGCCCCCTTTTTGGTTCAAGATCGCGATGATGTGACTCATACCTACCTGTTTGTCTGCCCTCGTTTATACTCAGCCTATCATCTTTCGGCGCTGGCGTAAACAAAAGCCCTACGTGCCGCAGGTATCAAGCGGCTGGTAGGCCCCACTGCTGAAGAGTGCCCCGCCGCGCAAGCGTACGTCTGGTGTTGGATGGCCGCTTGAGTAGTTGACCGTCACGTCAGTAAGATTCGCATCAGCACCGTTCACATCCGGGAACGAGGCGTCCTGCCTATCATCAAGCGTGATCAACAGCCAGATGTACCAGCCCTTACTGGGCGCCGATGGACACATCGCCGGACCGGTCGCAGCAGCCAGACTGCTCGCGGTGAGCGTTGGACCGAACGACGCGTTGGTACCGGCCATCCGGTAGCTGATGGATGCACTCCCGCCGGGCAATGTCCCGTTATACGTAATGCTCGTCGCATAGAACTGATTGCCAAGGCTGATCAGTTTGCTGTAATGCCCCACGCGCGGGATACTGTTCAGCGGTGCATATTCGACCGTGTTATAGGTAGTAAATGAAGTGCTACTGTTATTATCCCCACCATAGGCATATATATAGCCGTTGTAGGCCGCGACCGCAGGAGATGAACGTGCCGTATTTAAGCCAGTAGACGCTATAGCCCAGTCGCCAAGGTTGCCATTGGCAAGAACTGGTGCATACTGTATCTCACTTTGCGGCGGAGTCGTCGGCCAGCCGGCCTGACCACCGATCAGGTATATATAGCCGTTATATATGGTCGCTTGCGCATAAACGCGTCGCGTAAGAAAGCTTGGCGCCTGCAACCACGTCCCGACATCACCCGTGCCACTATTAAGTGGAGCGTAGGTAACAAGGTCGAAGAACACATCGCCGCTGTTATACTGATAGCCGCCGAGTACGTACAAATACCCGTTGTAGGCTGTCACAGCTGTGCCAAGCAGACCAAATGGCAGTGCATTCGTGGCTGTGCTCCAGGAGCCAAGCGTGCCGTTAGCGTTGAATGATGCGTACCAGACGGTGCTACTATAGTTCCCGCAGCTCGACGGGTTAGATGTACAGCCACCGACGATGTACAAACGGCCATTGTATGCGGCCGAACCGAACTCCGCATCTCCTGAGCTCATCGACGTCGTCAGACACCACACGCTGTTGCCGCTGGCAAACGACGAGCATCCTGCTGGTGCCGATAAGCTTCCGTTAGCATTGATAGCGGCATACTGTACATCGTTATACACAGTAGTGTTAGTAACATCCTGACCGCCAAAGATATACATGTAGCCGTTGTAGGCAACGGCACCAAATGTTTCACGGCCGGTAGTAAAACTGGTCGCTACCGTCCAAGCCCCAATTGTTCCATTAGCGCTGATTGGGGAATATTGGACAGTATTGGAGACAGCTCCGCTAGTGGTGCCGCCGAGAATATAGAGATAGCCATTGTAGGCAATCCCCGGCGCAGCCGTTCGTCCTGTGGTAAAGCTGGTAGTCGTAGCCCAAGTACCGGTTGCTCCGCCGCCGCCATTGTTCACGCGGGCATACTGCACGTCGGTGTAATAGGTCGTGCCGTTGTAGCCGCCGGCAATATACATGCGCCCGGCGTACGCGGCAGTAGCAAAGCCTCTGCGCGTGGTGGAGAGTGTCGATCCGGTCACGGTCGACCAGGTACCCACCGCGCCGCTCGCGGCAATCGGCGCATATTGGACGTCGTTATAGTACGTAGTGCCATTCCAACCGCCGAGTACGTACAAATACCCGTTTAGCGCCACAAGCCCGAACTGCCCGCGGCTCGTCGTAAAACTGGTCGTGCTCGTCAGCGTACCAAGTGCGCCGGTAGTCGGGTTGATGCTGGCATAATACACCGTTGCCGCTGTTGAGGTACAGGTCAGAGCGCCGGCCGTACACCCGCCGGCGATGTAAAGGTTGCCGCCATATGCCGTCACACCCATATACGCGGTCGCTGTTGCCAGCGTCGTCGAAGCAGTCGTCCAGGCACCGCTCATCGTCCCGTCCCTCGCGATGGCATGGTAATAAATCGCCGTCCGCAACGTACTGCCGTTGACGCCGCCTACCACGTACATGTAGTTGTCATATGCTACTGCCGCAAGACCATAGATCCCTGTAGTGAGGCTGTTCATGTTTGTATTCGACCAGGTGCCGATGGTACCGTCTGAGTTGATAGGTGCCTTATAGACGGTCGCCACGTCGTTAGTGGTGGTCGTGCACGACGCATTGGCGCTGCTGCAGCCGCCGATTACATACATATATCCTTCGGTGGCAACGGCCGCGAACCAGGCCCGTGCGGTGGTAAATGACGTCATGCCCGTATTCGTAAAGGTGCCGATGGTACCGTCGCTGTTGATGGTAGCCGCGTAGATAGTATTTACCGGTGCGTTCGTGCCGTTATAGCCGCCCAGTACATACAGCCGCCCGTTGTAGGTGACTTCCTGCAAGCCGACGCGCGTCGTCGTAAATGCATTGCCGCTTGTGGTAAACGAGGTCGTGTAGCCTGCCGGATCAATCTTGGCATATTCGGTACTCGACAAATAATTCCCATTATTGTCCTGGCCGCCCAAGGAATAGATATACCCGTTATAGGCCAGCGCCGGGCCGTACGTACGGTAGGTTGACTGGTTTGCAGTGGCCGTCCAACTGCCGACAGAGCCGTTGGCATTGATGGGCGCATACTGGACGTCATTGTATGTCTCGGCACCACCCATCACATACAAGTAGCCGTTGTAGATAGTTACCCCCGGCCCATCGCGACTATTCGTGAAGCTGGTGGTAGCAGTCCACGTGCCAACGGTACCATCACTGTTAATAGGCGCATATTGGACGTCGTTATAATACGTGCTCGTGCTCCAGTTGTAGCCGCCCATGACGTACAGGTAGCCGTTGTAGGCGACAGCACCAAAATGATAACGCGCCGTCGTAAAGCTTGTTGTGCTCGTCCAACTGCCGAGCGTACCATCTGCCTTGACCGGCGCATATTGGACGTCGTTATAGACGCTGGCGTCCTGTCCACCTAGTACATATATATAGCCGTTGTAGGCGACAGCGTTGAGCCCGCTGCGCGTCGTCGAAAAACTCGTAGTAGTTGCCCAGGAAGCGCCGAGCGTACCGTTACTGTTGATGGCAATGTACTGCACATCGTTAAAGCATGTTGTACCGTTACTCGTGCCACCCAAGGTATACAAGTACCCGTTGTAGGCAACCGCGGCATTATCGAACCGTCCGCTGGGCAGTGATGTGGTTGCGGCCCATGAACCGAGCAAGCCGGTCGATGGATTGATTGCCGCGTATTGCACCGCAGCTGTAGCGACGGTGGACGGGGCCGGATTGATCGGGGCAATGATCTGCGCCCAGTAGTCAGTGGCGCTATCCGTCCAAGCCATGGTTGTCGAGCTGCCGCCAGCGACCTTGTACGAGCTGCCGCCGTTATTGCTGGTGTCGTCCCAGTAGAGTTCGGTTTGTCCGCCGGCCGCACGCAAGTCATTGGTGCCGGTACCGGCAACGGCGTCCACCACCATCTGGTTGGCAACCGTCGTCGCGTTGTTCGAGAAGCCGGCAGTGTGACCGGTATTGGTGGTAATGGTGCCAAACGGGTTCGACGTGTCGACGTTGTAATAGGTCGACGAACCGGCGACAATCGGCTCCACCGACCCGGTCCAGGTTACCGAAACGGTATAGGTGCCGACCGGTGGGTTGATCATGTACCACATTTCGTCCACGCAGGCGCTGGAAGCGCAATTAACATTCGCCGTCACGTGCGATAACGCCGAGCCATTATACGTAACGCTGCTGGCGCTAATACCACCCGCCCCCCAAGAGATAGTCACGATCAATATACGATTCGTGTGGTTATTCGTCGTCTGCGACCATGTTACCGGGTTCGACGGCGTGGGCGCGACGTGCGTAAAAGCAGATGCGTCGAATGATGGTGAACCACCGGTTCCGCCGATGGTATAGACGTAGCCGTTGTAGGCGGCTGCCGAGAATGAGGCCAGATTACTGCCAAAGCTTGGACCGGCCGTCCAACCGCCGGCTACACTGCCGCCGGTTAGGCCACCGCGGTTGATTTGGTTGGCCGGGAATGCAATGCTGTCCTCGTTATTGCCTGTCGCAAAATCTGCGGAACTGGTGACAACCACACTCGGGTCGATGCTGAGCGGGTAGTGCAAATCATCCAGGTGTGCCGCTACGACTTGCAGCACATTATTATGCAGGACAAAGTGCGCATCCGCGCTGTCATCGGCACCATTTGCCTGCTTAATGACTGGCGGCGGCAATACAAATACCAGATTACTCTTTGGGGAATTCAGGCGCGCCTTCATAACTGCCTGCTGGTCAGTGGTAGAACCGAAGGAGATGTTACCGAACAACGTTGGATCGGCTGAGTATATGCCTACCTCGCCGGTCTCCTCGATGAGCCTGGCAGCGAGCGTATTGGGCAGCTGCAGGTGATAGCTCAGCCGCAAGCTCCCATCGGCTGGCGCCTTCCCGAGCAGAATATCCTCCTTCAAACCATTCGCCTTGAAGCTATAGACCAGCTGGCCGCCGCCAGCCAACGGGTAGACCACCCGCCCCTGCTCCTCCCGGCCTGGCAACGTCTGAAAGGTCGGCACCAGCTTGAATGATATATTCAGGCTATTGTCGTAATAGGTTAGCCCTTGGCTAAGATCGACCGGCAGCGCGACAGAATAGAGCGACGCATCTTGCTTGCCTGCACCACCGGCTTGCGCCGCGAGCTGCGCTACGGGGTTGCCCCCTGCTGCATCTTGCTTGATGCCAGCTGCGTTAAACTGATATACGTTCTGTTGTGAGTTAAACGACAACTTGGCTGCCAGGTTCGGGTTGACCGGCCCGAGCAAGTCCTCTGTACTGGCCGCAAGCGCATACTGCCCTATGACGTCGGTATCTTGCATGACCGGTAGCAGGATACCGGCCAGCGTTATGGTCAGCAGTAACAGATGCACTATCCGCTGCCAGCCATAGTACCTTCCGGGCAGCAGCCATTGCACCGCCGCGGCCAAGCGGCTGCGCGGGCTTACGGCCATAACCTCCTGTTGCCGGTGTTCGATTTCGTGGCGTGCACCGCGGAGACGCGCACGTAAGTCGTCCACCCGGTAGTAGGATGCGTACGGCCGCAGCCGCTTCGGCTCATACCCGTCCATGCCGTTCCTCATGCCTATATATTATAGAGTTACCTATACCGCTCATGCTACCACTCATTAGAAGCTGCTCTTATAACTTAGGGTAATATTGCCGACCTCGACGGCACTGACAGCGCTGGTCGCCGACAGGCGGATGCGCAGTGTCATGTAGCTGCCCGGCGTGTATGTGCCGCTGCTGAGCGTACAGGCCGAGTTGTTCGTCGCCCATGTGCTGGCCGATCCGGGGGTAACGTTTACATAGTTGCATATGACGGTGCCGCTACCGGCATTGTTGCTGCTGTCGCGCGCCTCCAACTTGATGGTGCCGTTTGTCGTGTCGGTCGTATAGGCGTTGACTGATAGCGGATTTGTAGCCCAACCGGCAAAATCACTCGGGATCGGCACCTGCACCACAATGTCATAGCATTGGCTCGTAGCACTGGTAGTCGTCCACTTATAGAAACTCTGCATCGAGTTGCCGAAGCCGTTTAGCCCGGTTGCCAGGCCGGCAGTCAGAGTGCCACTATTCGCAGCTGAACATGTCGCGTCACCAGCAGCGTCAAGTACCGCATTGGCATATTCCGGCGTGAGGACAATCGCCTTGGTATGCTGCGCTGTGCCGTACGCCATGATGCCTGTTGAGGTTAACACCAGCCCGTTCGTAGTGGTGCCTATGACCACCTGCATATTTGTCGTATCGGCCGAGAACAGCACGCTGCTGCTGGCGTTCTGCACCTGCAGCGCAGTAGTCGAGCTGGCCTTGATGTTGGCGGTCCCGGCAACGTCCAAGGTGTATTGCGGGCTGGCGGTATTGATGCCTACATTGCCAGCCGCAGTAATATGCAAACGATCCTGCAGCGTATCGCTGCTGCTGCCCGCAGGTGGGTTCATGGCAACGCCGACGGTTGCGTAGTGTGACGACCCGTCGCTCCACCCCATGCTCGTTGACGAGGCGGCACCCGGCTGGGTTGATGACGCTACCGGCAGCCCGGTGCTGTTGTCATTATAGCGCTGCGTCTGCCCCGCCGAGGGTGAAACGATGACGTTATCACTCGTTATAACATCTACCACGACCTGGGTCGTGTTGCTCGGCACGCTCAGCGTTGACGGGTTGTTATTGCTTGCCGCCACCGCCGACGTGCCAAACGGCGTCGTCGGGTCGACGTTGTAATACGATGAGGCGCCAGCCTCTATAGTCGTGGAGGCGCCAGCCGTAATAACTACGTTTGCCGTGCCGGTTGCCGGTCCGACCAAATACCAGAACTCAATGTGGCAGTGAGCCGCACCTGTCGTACAGTCGGTGTTGTTCAGCGTGGTCAGGCTGACGCCGCCGTACGTTACCGAGCTGACGGTTGCGGCGCAGGTACCGCCGAAGCCGCATCCCGTGGCCACACCGACGATGAGAATACGGTTCGCGTTATTCGCCACAGTATGCGAGAACGTGAGGCTGGTAGTAGAACTGGCGTGCCCCGTGCTGTCGTTGCCGTCATCAGTGGGCGTTGAGATTGACGGTGCAGCCGTCCGGAAGATGAGGTCACCAGAGCCGCCTGTGCCGGTGCCGTTCGAGGCGTCGAAGGTCAGGTTCGCACCAACGGCGTTTGTACCCGTGGCCGCGCCACCGCGCACCGTCAGGCTGCTCGGGGTACCGTCATTGCCCAACACGATAGCAGTGTTGGATGAGTCAACCGTGAACAAGTTGTTCCCCGATGCGTTCTGCACCTGGAACGCGCTGGTACTGTCATGCCCGCTGGTCGGCTTCACCAAAGCCCTGCCGTTGATGGTGGTCAGAATATTATTGGTGGCGTTCCCCAGCGTGATGCTCGTAGCGTTCGTGGTGCCGATGCTGAGTGTACTGCTCGCGGGGGCATCAAGTATGGGCGTCAGAACAGAGGTGGAGCCCTGAATCGTCCCCATCACGTCGAGGGCATATTGCGGGTTGCTGTTGTCGATGCCTACGTTGCCGTTTGCCTTGATATGCAGCCGGTCGGTGAGCGTGTCCGATACCGCCGAGCCGGAATCCGGGTTGATTGCCATGGCAATGGTCGCCCATAGGTCGCTGCCCGTCCAGCTCCAGGACATCGTCGTACTTGAGCTTGTGCCGGTCTTCCGCGAGCTGGCATTCTGCGTACCACCTTGTGTCCAGTCGGTCGTCTGGCTGCCGCCGGCCGACCATCCGCTATGCGGGCCGTTGGTCGAAGCAAAGTCAACGACGAGCTGCGCGGTCGTTGTGCCGCTTACGGTTACCGATGCGGTGGTGCTGGAGCCGTTGGCAGTGTTCGACGCGGCAATTGGTGTCGATTGGTTGACATTGTAGAACGAGCTGCACCCGCCGGTCATCGCTGCCGAGTCAGTAATATTAATGGTATGTGCTCCGCTCGACGGATTCAACAGGTACCAGACTGTCGTATAGGCACTGTCTGTGAGGTGTGTGAAGTTCGTTGTACCGTCGAGCTTCACCGCAGTTACGCCGGCCGGGTTGCCGTCACCCGGCGATATCATCGCGAACACGATCCGATCGTTGTTCGATCCGATGGTGATTGAGCAGGTAGCGTTCGGTCCGGCGCTCGAGAACGTCCCGTCGGCATCATGAGTTACGGTGGTAGGTGTCGAGCCCGCGGCAGTCCTAAAGATCAGGTCGCCGGAGCCACCAGTACCCGTGCCATTCGAGGCATCAAGGGTGAGGTTCGCGCCGGCAACATTCGTACCCGTGGCCGCGCCGCCTCGAACGGTCAGCGCACTGGGCGTGCCGTCGTTGCCTAGCACAATGGCAGTGTTGGCCGTATCGGCAGTAAACAAATTGGCACCGCTTGCATTTTGTACCTGCAGCGCAGTCGCCGAATTGTTCGTCACTGTTTTTACGATAACGCCTGCAGTCGATTGATTGACGTTCAGGTTTATATTCCCCGTCCCGCCTTGAATGGTAGTAGATGAGGCATTCGCCAGGCTGCCGAGGGTAACGGTTGCTTTGCCAGTGCCCGCGCCTGTGCCACTGCCGATGTTGATCGTCTGGGTGTTGCCGGTAGTAGTGTTTGCAGCCCCGATGCTAATAGTATTGCTAGCGGTTGAGCGGCCAAGGGTGATCGCACCCGTGCCCGCTGTCGGCCCTAGTGTATATGTCGTGCTGTTTGCTCCGGTAATAAGCACGTTACCCGTGCCTGCCTGTAGTGTCAGCGATGACGCACCGTTCGTATTGCCTATCGTTATGACGTCTTTGCCCGTACCGGTGGCAGAATCACCTATGCCGATGGTTTGCGTCTTGCCTGTTGCCACTGTGACATGGCCGATATAGATTGTCTGCCCCTGGTTTGACTGCCCCAGCGTGAGCGTGCCCGTGTCAATGCTCCCGCCAAGGGTCAGGGCATTCGTAGCCGTACCCGCATGGATCGTCAGGTCACCGCTGGCCGTAAGGTTGGTCGATGTCCCCAGTGATACCGTCCCGCTGCCACCCTGGATCGTCAGGTCACCGGCCGTGGTACTCCATGTACTTGCAGCATTACCGGTAATTGTCAGTGCTGTGCTGGGAGCCGATTGCAATAATGGCGTCTGCACTGCGGTCGCAAAGTTGCCCATGCCGTTCACATCCAACGTATATTGCGGATTCGCCTGATCAATGCCTATATTGCCGGAACGGGCAATGTGGAGCGTGTCTTGGAGCGTATCGGGTGTCGAGCCGCCAGAAGAAACTGGGTTGATTGTCGCCAGAACGTGTCCCCACTTGAATGAGCTACTTGTCCAGGTCATTGTTACGGTCCCACCGGTCGCTGCCGCGCGTGAACTGGCCGATTGTATGCCATCGCCCGCCGAGACATTAGTGTTTACTGTCTGACCGGCAGCAGGCGTTACTGGTTGGTTGTACGCACCAACGGCGTCGACAACAAGTTGGTGGGTGCTTGTTGTAGATATACTGCCCGATATAGTCGTACTCGTACCGTTCGTAAAGTTCGATGTGCCAAATGGCGTCGTCTGGTTTACGTTGTAGAAGCTTGCCGATCCGCCGGCGGCTATGACATTCGTGCTCATGGTCACAGCTACCGTAGCGGTCCCAACAGGCGGGTTAACCATGTACCAAATGGTGGTATAGGGATCACTGCCATTGTCTATGAGGTGGGTGAGCGGCGTTCCGCCATAGGTTACAGTGCTGACACTTGTACCGAATTCCGTGCCGGCATAAACAATCAAAAGCCGGTTTGCATTATTGCTAACTGTCTGCGACCACGAAAAAGTTGCCGAAGCACCCGAGCCGTCAGAGCCCGAAGCCGCTTGATCAAAGCCAACTGTAGGGCCGCCGGCTTGCGCCGTCCTGAAGATAATATCCCCGCTCCCTCCCGACCCGGTCCCATTCGAAGCATCAAAGGTCAGGTTCGCGCCGGCCGTGTCAGTGCCCGTGGCCGCGCCGCCTCGCACCGTCAGCGCAGTAGGCGTGCCGTCATTCCCGAGCACAATGGCCGTATTGCTGCTGTCCACGGTCAGCAGGTTACTGCCGCTCGCATTCTGTACCTGAAAGGCCGTGGTACTGTCATGCCCGGTCGTCGGCTTTACCAGGGCCGTCCCGTTGATGGTGGTCTGGATGTTGCTGCCGGTAGTGCCGAGGCTGATGCTGGTGGCGTTCGTCCCCCCAATGCTCAGCGCCCCGGCCGTGGCGGTATCCAGGCTGCCGGCCTGCAGGGACCCGGCAATGCCGGTGCCGGTAATGTTGAAGTGCCCGGTCTGGGCGGTGCCCGGGGTCCCGCCTTGCAACTGGACATAGCCGCTGCCGCCACTGGCCGGCGCAAAGCCGCAGGCGGTGGCATTCTGGAGACAGACGGTCCCACTGGCATCGGGGAGGCTAATGCTGTCGGTGCCGGTGGGAGTGGCGGCGCTGAGGGTGGTGCTGTTGGCCCCACTGGTCACCTTCAGCTGGGTGGCACTGCCGGCCTGGAAGGCATAGGGCGTACTGGTCAGCAGGATTCGCGGGCTCATCTGTCCGTCCCAGGTGATGGTACCGCTGCCGGCGGTACCGCCAATGTCCATGGTGAGCCACTGCTGGCTGGTCCAGTCGACACTGGTGCCAAAGGCGGTCAGGCTGCCGAGGTTGACGGTCAGGTAGCCATTGGCCACCCGGATACGGGCATCACTGCTGCCGGGGCCACTGCTGTAGGTGTAGGCTTCGGTCCACTCACAGGCACTGTCGGTGCCGCAGCCGGTGTCGGTCGAACCGGACGAACTGCTGGCGGTGAACAGGTGGAAGGTGACGTTGTAGGAGCCGTCGGGGACGATACTGCCGCTGGCGGTCTCCAGGCGGGCCTGGAAGTTGAGGGTGGTGGGGGCGGTGGCACTGGTGACCGCAGGGCGTAGTGCTAGGAGTGACAGGGTGAGCGCAAAGCTGAGGCTGCACACGGCAAACACCCCCAAAACAACGGTTCTGAGGGTGTGCGCAAACAGTTCTGGTTTTACAGGTGTTTGTGTGGGCAT
>DASZYD010000039.1:0-15156 GCA_035545555.1 Saccharimonadales bacterium (SeqCode)
CACGATTCATTACTACAACCACAAACGCCGGCACAGCGCCCTCCACAACATGAGTCCGGCAGCTTACGCCGCCAGCCTCATGGCGGCTACGCCGCTACACAACGAAAGAGACAGGGTGTCCGAAAGAGTTGTAGCTTGACAGACTATCTGGATAAAACACTGGGTCACTTCCGCGATCCGCATATTGGCTGGGTACAGGCACCGTCTATCTATGGCAACACCAATTTCTGGACAGCGCGCGGTGCAGCAGAGCAGGATATGGGTATGCAAGGCCCCATTCAAATGGGTCTATATGGTCGCAAGGGAACACCGATCATCATTGGCTCGCACTGTACATACCGAACTGCCGCTATCAGGCAGATTGGCGGCTTCCAGCCGACACGTGCCGAAGACCATCTGGATACGTTGGCATTGGCTGCGAACGGCTGGAGCGGTGTCTTTATTCCGGAAGCTATCGCCATCGGTGATGGACCAGAGACACTGCCCGCATATCTATCCCAGCAGTATGCCTGGGCGCGGAGCATGTTTCAGATTCTTATCGGCGCCGGACATAGTCACCTCCGTAGATTGCCTATCAAGCAGCGCCTGCATTTTCTCTTTTTTGAGACGTGGTACCCACTGTGTTCCGGTGCGTTCCTGATCTTATTCGCTATCCCCATCGCATCCATAGTGCTCCATGCCAGCCCCATACGTGCCAATCTCTTACAGTTTATCGTTCATCTGTTACCAATGATCATAGCAATGATCTTGCTGGTGTGCGCGTCCAAGCCACTCATGCAGCCCAATGGGTTGCGCTTCTCCTGGCGCGGTATGCTTTTACACGTAGTGCGCTGGCCGATTGTGGTAACAGCTATCGCAGGTGTACTCATGCGCCGGCAAAAGCCATACCAGATCACTCCGAAAGGCAAGTTCCTTGATAATGCGCCGACGCTCAAGCTTTATCGGCCATTCATTTGTTTGGGTGCGTTGAGCGCAGCTGCAGTATTGTATGCGACGATCAAAGGTTATGAGCATACTACAGCTGGCCAAGAGTTCTTCGCTGGCTACGCAGCAATGATAATGCTCGTGGTATGCCTGATCGACCTGCATCTTCGCCTGCGTGAGACGGGGCTGAAACCTCAAGTACTCCGCAAAAACTGGTTGGCGCCGATTACGGCAGTGTTTGGCGCCACTACGTTAACGAGCTGTATTATTGCCTATGCGCTGATCGTCCCCGTTGGATCGGCTGCAGCGACGTCCTTTGAGGAGTCATCACAATGGGCCTATGTGCATATAACCAACACGCTGCAGGCGATCGCTCATTGAACCTATGCCCCGGTGTCTAAAATCGTATAATAGGCTTATGGTGAAAATAAAACGGGTATACGAGGCGCCGGCGGGCAGCGATGGCACGCGAGTGCTGGTCGACCGGTTGTGGCCGCGGGGACTCAGCAAAGAGCGGGCAGCCATCGATACCTGGCTGAAAGAAGTCGCGCCATCGCCGGAGCTACGCGCGTGGTTTGGCCATCGGCCGGAACGGTTTGCGGAGTTCCGCCGGCGCTACATGGCCGAACTCGCCGCAAATCCGGCGGTAGGCATGCTTGAGACGCTTGCTGCAGAGGGTGGTACCGTCACCCTTCTCTATGGTGCCAAAGACACTGCCGACAACAATGCGGTGGTGCTGCAAGCATGCATTGCCGCGCGGCTCAAAAAGTCAGAACAAGCGACCTAGCGTTCACGCCGCGAAGGGGCGTGCCAGCTGGAGCCCCAAATCGGCCGCTTCAATACGCATCAGTTCATTATGTTTCGCGGTGCGCTCGGTGCGCGACAGGCTGCCGGTTTTGATCTGCCCGGCGCCCGTGCCGACGGCAAGATGGGTGATGGTTACATCTTCGGTCTCGCCGCTACGATGCGAGACAATTGTGCGCCAGCCGTGCTCCTTGGCGAGCTGGATGGTACGGATCGTCTCGGTGAGCGTGCCGATCTGGTTCGGCTTAATGAGAATCGCGTTGCCGGCTTTTTGATCAATCGCCCGCTGCAGCCGTTCGCGGTTTGTCACCAGCAGGTCGTCGCCCACGAGCTGTAGGCCGGACAAACGTTCGGTGAGCTGCGTCCAGTCCGTCCATGCATCTTCGGCCAGCCCATCTTCAAGCGAGAGGAGGGGGTACCGCTTAGCAATGTCTGCCAGATAGCCGATCAGGCCGCTGGCGTCCAGCGTCCAGCCCTCATTGTGCAATACGTAGCGGTTGTTCTGCAGCAGCTCCGACGCCGCTATATCAATGCCAAAGCCGACATCGGTGCCCGGTGTATAACCGGCCGTCTGGGCAGCATCCTGCAAGAGGTCGAGCATATCGGTGTTGGCTTTGACGGGCAGCGCGAAGCCGCCTTCATCTCCTACGGCGGTCGAAAGACCGCGCCCAGCAAGCGACCGTTTCAGCGCCATAAAGATTTCAGCAGCAACCTGTACTGCCTGCGCATAGCTCCCGGCCCGCTTGGGGATGAGCAGGAACTCCTGGAAATCCGCCGAGTGCGACGCATGGACGCCGCCGTTCAAGACGTTGAACATAGGCACGGGCACCGACATCTCCGGCCTGCCGGCAATGTCGTTGATGTGCCGGTACAGCGGTACAGCACGCTCGGCGGCCGCAGCGTGCGCGCAGGCAAGTGACACGGCCAATATGGCGTTCGCCCCAAGCCGCTCCTTGTTTGGTGTGCCGTCCAGGTCAATCAGTTTCTGATCGAGCAGAAATTGGTCATCCGCCATGATGCCCTGCAGCGCGGCGGCTATCTCGCCATTCACATTCGCCACTGCTCGGCTGACGCCCTTGCCGCCGAAGACCTGCCCAACGCCTCGTTCGCCGGTCAGCAGGCCACCTTCCTGAATATTAAGGGTGAGGCCGACGTGCTGCGCGCCGTGAAAGCGTGCATTGCCTCGCTCTTCACCGATCGCGCCATCGTCTACCGCGCGGAGAACGGATTCGACCATATGAAAGTCGCCTTGTCGGTCGGCATCCAACAGATGGTTGCCGTACATGCCAAAGCGGCCGGCGTCATGTTTACCATCGACACCGAGACCGGGTTTCGCAATGCGGTTGTCGTCAGCTCTATTTACGGCATCGGCGAGAATATCGTGCAGGGCAGGGTGAGCCCGGACGAATTCACGGTCTTTAAACCCACTGTGGCTATCTTGCGGCGTAAGCTCGGCACCAAAGACATGAAGATGATCCCTCTGGGCGCCAACAAGACCAAGAACGTCAAGGTGCCGGAGGCCGAGCAGCAGCGCTATTCCATCACTGACGATCAGGTCACGACGCTGGCCCGGTGGGGTATGGCCATCGAGCAGCACTACGGCCGGCCAATGGACATCGAATGGGCGCTCGACGAAGCCGACAACAAGCTCTATATCGTCCAGGCCCGCGGCGAGACCGTGGAGTCACGCCGCAACACCAACATCATTGAAGCCTATAAACTGCTCGAGACCGGACCGGTGCTGGCGACCGGCACCAGCGTCGGGGATAAAATCGGTGCCGGCCGCGCAAACAAGATCATGAGTGTCCGCGACATCGGCCGCTTCAAGGCCGGCGATGTCCTCATTACCCGCATGACCGACCCGGACTGGGTGCCGATCATGAAGCTGGCTAGTGCCATCGTAACCGACGAGGGCGGACGCACCTGCCACGCTGCCATCGTCTCGCGTGAACTGGGCATTCCGTGTGTCGTCGGGACAGGTAACGGCACCACGAAAATTGCTGATGGCACACCGGTTACGGTGAGCTGCGCCGGCAGCGCCGAGGGTACCATATACCACGGCAAGCTCAAATTCGAGGTGCTGCGCACTGATGTAAAGAACCTGGTGCGGCCCAAGACGAAGATCATGATGAATGTCGGCCAGCCGGAGTACGCCTTCGCCTACTCGATGATCCCGAACGACGGTGTGGGCCTGGCGCGCGAAGAGTTCATCATCAATGACCATATCAAAATCCACCCGCTGGCACTCTTGCATTTCAACCAAGTGAAAGACGGGAAGGCACGCGCCCAAATCACTCAGCTCACGCGCGGCTACGCCGATAAAGCGCAGTACTTTGTGGACAAGCTGGCCGAGGGTGTGGCCATGATTGGAGCGGCATTTTACCCCAATGACGTCATTATCCGCTTCAGTGACTTCAAGACCAACGAATATGCCAATCTCATCGGCGGGGCACCGTTTGAGCCGACCGAGGACAACCCAATGCTTGGCTGGCGCGGTGCCAGCCGTTACTACAGCGACGCCTACCGCGAAGCGTTTGCTCTGGAGTGCCGGGCTCTCAAAAAAGCTCGCGACGATATGGGCATCACCAACATCAAAGCCATGGTCCCGTTCTGCCGTAACCTGGATGAAGCCTGCAAAGTGCTCGACCTCATGGCTAACAACGGCCTGAAGCGCGGTGTCAACGGCTTTCAGGTGTATGTGATGTGCGAGATACCTTCCAATGTCATTCTGGCCGAACAGTTTGCCGAGCTGTTCGACGGCTTCTCAATCGGCAGCAACGACTTAACGCAACTGACGCTCGGTGTCGACCGGGACAATGCCTCCGTCGCACATGTCTACGACGAAAATAATGAAGCCGTGCGGGCGCTCATCCGCCAGGTCGTACGCGTCGCGAAAGCCAAGCATGTTAAGATCGGGCTCTGCGGCCAGGCGCCATCGGATTCGCCGGAGTTCGCGCGTTTTCTGGTCGAGGCAGGCATCGACAGTATGTCGCTCTCGCCGGATACCGTCGTTAAGACCACCATCGCCGTCAAAAAGACCGAGAATAAGCTCGGCCGCTAGCCTCCTCACTGCAGTAAGCTAAACGGTTGTGGAACGCTTATGTTTTGGCCTATCATGGGGTATCCATAATGAAGGAGAGCTATGAAGGGATTCGTCACCAATATTGAAACGGCTACGGTAGAGAACGCCAACTTCCGCCGCGTGCTATACACCGGCAAGCACTCGCAGCTGGTACTGATGAGTCTAGAGCCAAAGGAAGAAATCGGGCCGGAGACGCACCCCGATAACGACCAATTCTTCCGGTTCGAGAGTGGCTACGGCAACGTGGTCATCGACGATAATACGTACGAGGTTCGCGACGGCAACGCCGTGATCGTGCCGGCTGGCGCCCGCCACAACGTCATCAACACCTCGGCAGCCCAACCGCTCCGCTTCTATACCCTCTATGCACCGGCGCACCACAAAGACGGCCTGGTTCATGCCACCAAGGCCGACAGCGAGGCACACGACGAACCGTTCGACGGCAAAACGACCGAGTAATCACCTAGCGTGCCGCTTGCTCTAATGCCTGCAGGTCTTTGATAATCTGCGCGGCGTGGGTCTGCGGGTCGACACCGCGATATTCTTTGGCAATGATGCCTGACGGGTCGATGATGAAGGTGTTGCGCTCAGTGCCGAGAAAGTCCCGCCCCATAAACTTACGCGGCTGCCATGAGCCATAGGCGGCAATCACGCGATGATCGGGGTCGCTGAGCAGGGTAAAGTTGAGATGGTGCTTGGTCACGAACTTTTTGTGCGAGGCAACCGAATCTTTGCTCACCCCCGCTACCTCAGCGCCACCGAGCTGCGCAATCAGCTCACGCGCATCACGGAAACTGCACGCTTCGGTGGTGCAGCCGGGGGTGTCATCCTTCGGATAGAAGTACAGCACCAGCCACGTGCCGCGGTAATCCGCCAGGCTATGCATGACACCGTTTTGGTCGGACAGGTGGAAGTCCGGTGCCGCCTGGTTCGTCATATCGCTCATGCTCCCAGTATACCACCGGCCGGCCGGTACGGCGGGTCCACAATGAAGCGTAGCTGGCAGCCGGTGCGCTATACTTAGTATCGACAACTACTGAACGACTGGCAATGGAGGGATAGGCCGTGGAACAGGATATTTTGGCGCCGGATACGGCAGCAATAGACAACTATCACGAAACCGACGTATTCGCCTGGGCGAACAACCTGGTACGGTTGAAGGATGAGCTGCGTATACACCTTTTCTTAGTAGACAAGCGGAATATGCCGTACAGAACAAGCTTGGGCGGCGGGTTGTCCAAGCAGCTGGAGCCGCTCTTTGTCGACGGTATCCTGGAATACATCCTGAGCGGCGCTGAAACCGGCTTGAGCATCCGCGGGTTTGAGGAGGCCGAGGCGGAGGAAGGCGTCTTGCAGCGCACGCAGGTCTTTAAGGTGCCGAAAGCGCGCGAACTCTTCAACTTCATCAACACACAAGAGCACGAGATTGAGATCTTCAATGATGCCGAACACGATTTCTCGCGCATCAAAGGCATCGTCGCCCGCGTCACGCACCCCGAGCTGGCACAATCGGTCTATATCGCCAAAGTACTGCCACAGCCGAACATCATGCGCGGCAAGGTCGGCTGGATGATGCGCGACGGCAAGTTCGTACCATTCGACGCCGACGGCGCGGTACGTATCCCGAACGATAACCAGCTGCTCATCCTCGACCAGGACCTCTACGTCTTTCATCCCGGACGCCTGAAGCAACTGTTCAGCTACGACGCCAAGGAAGCGTTTGTGGCCGAACAGAAAGTCGCGGCCATCCAGGCAAGCTTCCGCCTGAGCTTCCCGGAGGGCATCAGCCTGCAACGGCTGGTCGAAGGCAAGCGCAGCACCATCAAAAAACTCCAGCTCATTGATCCGGAGAGCGTCAAGCAGCAAGAGCTGATGGATCATGCCGAAGAGATGGGGATCGACCTGATGCAGGACGAATCGGGCGCCATTATCATCATGGACGGCAAGGACCTGGACACGTTCGTCAACCTTCTGAACGACGACTACGTCGAGTCCAACCTGACCGGCCAGCGCTACGAAATCATCCGCAAGAAGCCCCTCAAACCCCCGAAAGACGACACAGCGCAAGCTTGACAGCCAATCCAAAGTGCTTCAGCTGCTATACTTATACACATAGAATAGCGTACATGATTGAGCACCTAAGTATTCCCAGCAGCACCGAGGCACCTGTTTTGCTTACCAGTGAAGCCGTCAGCGAACTGGTCACGGCGCATCGCATGGAGTCGGAGGTCGTAAAACCGGGGACCTACAACACAACGCCGGCAGTATGGATTGGGCAGGGGCCGCACAGGCACGAGCTTATGGTGCTTGAAGATGGCACCGCCGTGTATCGTCTGCTGCCTTCCAGCCCATTGGCACAAGTGCAGCAGGGTGAGGATGTGGAGGCACGCCACGGTGGCATGAGTATTACGATTGACGGCCACATGCCCGTTCTGCTTGTCACCGGCAATAAGTCACCGGAGCAAGAGGCGCGCTTCTATGAAATATACCGCTATATCAGCAGCGTAGCGGTCACTGCAGCAACAGCCCCTTCGCACGAGATGCACTCCTGATTGGGACTTCTCCGCTTGCTCCGCAACGGGATGTGCGGTGCAACCCGCGCCTCACTGAGGCCGACGCACATACCCGCTGCGAAGACAGAGGAGGAGCAATCGCCTTTATTGTACTGACCAGCCACCGTCCGAGGGCAGCACGGCGCCATTGATATTGACCGCGTCATCGCTCAGCAGAAAGGTGATTGACGCCGCCAGGACATCAGCCTCGACAGCCTCGGGTGCCGTCGCGATAATCGTATTGACGCGGTCGCCGCCCATTTTGGACTCGTACTTCGCCTCAATATTCGTCAGCACGGCGCCCGGCGCCACCACATTGCAGCGGATGCCGGTAGGGCCATACATAAATGCCATGCTCTTGGTGAGCCCTGCAACAGCGTGCTTCGACGTCGTATACGCCGTGCCGGCGGCCGACGCTTTGAGCGATGCCTCAGAGCCGATGTTGACGATTGACCCCGCGCGGCTAGCCAGCATTTTCGGCAGCACTGCCCGCGACAATTTCATCATGCCCAGCACATTGACGTTCATAACGCGATTCCAGACTTCATCGGTCATCTCGTGGAGTGGCGTAAAGTTATCCATGATACCTGCCACGTTTGCCAGCCCGTCGATGGCCGGGCCGGCTGTCGCGACAATCTTAGCTACGCCGGCATCATCCGTGATGTCACCGACCACCGTTGTAATATTCCCTTTAGGCAACGACTTCTTAAAATCATCCAACCAGTCTTTGGAGATATCTACCGCAATGACCCGTCCGCCTTCGCGGGCCACACGCGAGGCGGTTGCGCGGCCGATACCGGAGCCCGCTCCTGTCACGATAACTGTTTTGCCGGCAAAGCGGTCCGGCGTAATCCTTTCGTGCCATTCGGGCAGGGGAGGATCGGCGCTCTCGGCGCTCACTTCGGCCGCAGCCGCAGGATTCCCGGTGCCGGCAGGCATATCGCCACTAGTGGCACGCTCGATCATGTCATCCATCATGGCAGTCGTAAACTGCCCCTGGCTCAAGGCCACCAGCCGCTTCAGCGCCATACGGCGCACCGGCCGCAACACCTGCTCACTTTGGCCGGCTTTTTGCAGCATGTCGCGAAAAATGGCGCCTCCGACCGGATGAGCCAGCCACTGGCCGACCGTCGAATCGCCGCTTAATGTTTCCGGGGCTGGCGGCACATCGTTCGGTTTAGCTTTATGAAACAGGTCAGTTAATGACATCTGGTGATCTCCTCTGTCATTAGAATGGCGGCCGCCGCCGGCTTTGTCAATGCTTATGCTAAAAGACTGCCCACAGCGCGGTACAATAGAGCTATAGCAGTTTGAGAAAGGACACCTATGCCGATCACGGTTCACCAGGGCGAAAAAGCGCACGAGTTCTTGCGCAAACATACCGTAGGCGTGCTGGCGACGGTCAGTCCGGACGGCGAGCCGCACGCCGCGGCGGTGTACTATCTCGTCGACGGTAACAACGATGTATTTTTCATCACCCGGACCGGGACACGCAAGGCAAAGAATCTGGCGCACAATCCTCACGCCGTACTATTGGTGTACGAAGCAGCGGTGCAGACATCGGTGGAAGTATCGGGTCATGCCGCAGTGGTTGCCGACGCCGCCGAGGTTGACCGGCTCCTCAGCAAGATCATCTATGCCTCACTCGACAATAGCGGCAGTGATGAGCCGCCGTTCGTCAAGCTGCACGAAGGGGAGTATATCGCTTACCGCCTCACGCCACAGGAAGTACGCATGGCAGTCTTCAGCAAGCCGACCTCAGGCGACTACAACACGTTCTTCTCGACGTTTACCCCGGCCATGTGACCGGCGGAACTGGCTATAGCCCATCGCCCAGCTCGGTTTCCAGCCGGGCCAGGTCGTGGATTACATAGCCGCCGCGCGCCAGTTCGGCAATGCCGGACTGCTTAAGCTGGCGCATGCAGCGGCTGACCGTCTCGCGCGTCAGGCCGGTGCGGGCCGCCAGTTCGGTCTCGCTCAGGGGGACGAAGTAGCTGCGCTTGCCGCGGTGCGTGCCGAACCGGCGGCAGGCATTGAGCAGTTCAAAACTTAGGCGCGTTTGCGCACTGCCGCCCATGCTGTGCGCCAGACGCCGCAGCAGGCCGTCCGTGCCCGAAAACACTCGCGCCAGTAAATCGTACAGCACGTCAACATGCGTCTGGAGGAATGTCAGCACCTCCGCCACCGGCGCCTGACGGATATGCGCTTCGGTGGCTGTTTCAAAAAAGTACTCGTTGGGCGTGTGGTTAACCGCGTATGACATCGGGAAGAAAGCGCCCGGCTTAAAGACATTGATGACGACTTTCTCGCCCTTCGGGTTGATATCGTACTGGCGTACCGTCCCATCCGCGAGATAGAACACGTGCGTCAGCTCCTCGCCGGGGCGCAATAGTATGCGCGTCTTGCGATACGTCGACTCCGGGTAGGAAGCAAAAAATTCCTCAATTTTGGTCGCAGGAGACTTGGCCATCACCCCTGACTATAGCCGCCGAGTTCTCTCTTGACAAGCCATGGCTTATGCGTAGCCAGGAAAGTAGTCGGTTTTGATATGGCGCGCCGGTACGCCCAGCTCGCGAAGCGCCTGCTTGACGGCGGTAACCATGCCAAGCGGGCCGGACAGATAGAAGAGGCGCTCGGGGTAGTCCGGCATTGCGGCGGCAATCAGTTCGGCCGTGATGCGCCCGTGGTGGCCCTGCCACCCGGCAGGCGCCCGGCCAGCCGCGTACACCGTGTGCATACCAAACCGGCGGGCCGCGGCTGCGAATACGTCGGTATACACAAACGATTCGGGCGTAGCGGCCGCATAGAGCAAAGTGATATCACGCGGCTGTGCCGTATCGAGCAGATACCGTACCATGCTGCGGTACGGCGTGATGCCGATGCCTCCGGCGATAAACGCCAGCTTGCGCCCTGGATCTTTCGGCAGTACAAACTCGCCTGCAGGCGCTGATACTGCCAGCCGCGCCCGATCGTCGGCGGCCAGCAGTGCCCGCTTAAAACTACTGCCGCCCGGCGGAAACTTCATGCCGAAGCGCAGCGTGTCCTCGGTAGGGGAGGACGCCAGCGTGAGGTACCGTCGGTTGCCGCGGCTGTCGGCATGATCGTGCGCGAACGTCAGCTCCACATATTGCCCCGGCTGGTAGGCGTATGCCGGTTCGCGGGTCGTCACGATATCAGCGATGTCCGGCGCCAGTTGTTCCCGTCGCAGCAGCCGCGGCAACAGTTTGCGCTTGGGGCTGATGGCATATGAAAAGACGTTGCCGATGCTGAGCGCCAGCTCCGGCGTCGCATACACGCCGAACAGGTGCATCTGCGGCGGGAACAGTGCGCCGGTCAGCGCTGCATACCAGCGTCGCCCAGGCGTGGTCGGCGGCGTTGTGAGCGGCTCGGTGAGCATGACAAAACCCATAAACCATAATGACGAGTGAAGCAGCAGATTACGCACTGCAGTGAGCGCATCAGCGCCGCCACCGAGATGCAGCCCGACCGTTACCGCAGTCGCCACTGCAAAAAAGAGCAGCGTTATCTGCATGCGCCGGATCTTCCGCGCCACGAGCAGCCCGCCGACGACCACGAATGGCAAGAGGTACACATTGCCGATCCACCAGCTGGCCGTCTCGCCGGCACCGAGCGATGTCAACAGCACCGCCACGGCCGCCGGGTTAAAGATATGCTTTTTATGGATCGCCAGTATATACTTCGAGGCAATGGCCAAGCCGCCGGCGGCAGTCAAAAACAATACGTTGTGTGTGGAACTGAGCGGCGTAATGATCAGCGCCAAGATGAGCGCCGTGATGATACTCGATTCGACATTGGCGGGCGTTTCGAACGCATAGGCGAACACCGCGTTGCTGACCATACACACGACAATCAGATAGAGCGACGACAGCACAATCGCCAGCGGATTGTAGCCGATCACGCCCAGCGCGCCGAGACCGGCCGCAACCGCCAGCAGCGCAATGAGATAATACAGCACCAGGCGGTACATGGTAATGCGGTCCAGCAGCCAATCAACCGGTTTCAGCAGCATCATACAGCAATATACCTCGCCAGACCGCTCGTCAGCGTAGCCATGCCGTGCCGATCAATCGCATAGGCTTCCAGCCCGTCCAGCGCATCCACGAACGCCGCGCCGCGCTGTCCCATGGCATAGGCGGCGGTTGCAAAGCGGTCAGCCTCATAAATATTCGGCCCCACCACCGTGATGCTCGCCAGCGCACGCGGTGCCGTCCCCGGCGTCAGCGGATTGTAAATATGATCGCCGCGGATCGAGGCGCCTGATGTGGCCACACCTTCACCGCTCAGATAAAGCACTTTGACTATTTCATCGCGGCTGAACGGATTGCGGACGCCCACCCGCCAGGGCTCGCCCGCGGCGTTATGGCCGCTGGTCTGGATATCGCCGCCGGCATCAATGTAAAAGTCCTCGTGCCCACGCCGTCGTAACAGCTCGGCAGCCCGCTGGATGGCCCAGCCTTTTACGAGGCCCGACGGATCAAGCCGGCCGTCGTGCCAGACATCAAAATAGCCTTGCGTTTGCTGCTTGGTCTGCTCGCAGAGCGCCAGGACCGCACGCAACGCTTCGCTCCACGCATCCCCGGCCAGTCCGGCGTTAACGCGCGACACTTCGCTGCCCGGTTTGTAGGTGCTGTACTGCGTATCGACGGCAGCGAACAGGTCGAAGACCGCCTCAAAACTACGCCGCGGTGCACGGCCGACAATGCGCACCGTGACGGGCATGCCCATCAACACTTTCGTGTAGCTGGTGGCGTTATTGGGCATGGGTAAGGGCAGCGGTTAGTGACTGTACGAAAGCCAGGCTCGTGTCGGTGGCGCCGGTAATGGTATCCACCTGCGCGCTTTGCGCCTGGATCGCTTCCTGTACAAGATACGGGTCAGCCTGCGCGTTGATGGCCCGTGACGTCGGGTTGTCGTTGGGGTGCTGCAGGAATTGCACGGCCGTAATCTTGCCGCCGCTCACCGTTACCTGCACCTGGACATTGCCGTAGAAGGCGTCAGTGACGGGCCCGGTATATGTCCCGTCTTTATACGCGGCCGTCGTTGGAGCGTTGGGAGTTGTGCCTGGGGTAGTAGTCGCCGGCTGCATTGCGGCCTGCTGCGTAGGAGACGGCGGTGTTACGACCGCGCTCTCGCTGCCGTCATGCCGCGAATGGTAGCTGTAGCCGATAAACGCTACGATTACGGCAAGTGCCAGGGCAATTTTTTTCTTCATACCCGTTAGTCTACCTGCATTGGGCTGAGACCGTGCTGACGGCTCTAGTGCTTCGCAAGATGCCAGAAGCCAAGCAGGGTCAAGACTGCCATCACCACGCCCGCCGCCAAACAGACAACCGACACAATCTCACCGATGTAACCGACCGTCCAGAACGCGTAGGCGTTCAGTAACAGACCGCGCAGCGTCTCCCCCTGGAACAGCGTTTGCTGCTGCGCCTTCAGCGTGGCGTTGGTCGGGTCAGCCTGCAGCTTCGTGCTAACCTGGGCATACGTCTGGCCGCCCGCCACTTTGGAAAGATGCACCGCAATAAAGTGGTCGGCATATGCCTTGGCCTGCGGGCCGGTCAGGAGCTGGTCGCCGGCATATTTGTTGAGGTAGGGGCCGATGTCACTGCTGGCCAATGCCGGGCTGCCTTTGGCGGGAAAATAAATCTGCTGGTTCGAGAGCTCGGTACGCACGCTGGAGATTGCAAATGACGAACCCCACCAGGCCAAGCTGCCGACTACCAGCAGGGCAAGAGTGCTGATAACCCCAAACGCGGTAAGCACCTCATCGATTGTTTTACGGCTGAGCTTCGGCGTCGCTTTGCGCGGCATGTTTGTTCCTTTCTTGGCTATCGCTCGCAAGCGTGTTTAATCTAAACTAGTATACTGAACATGCTCACGCTTGCCCAGATCTCAGATGTATGTTGTGTGACCTGGCGCACAGCCGGATAACCCAAGCCCAGCAGCTAGCCGGCCTGGCGTATACTACCACTATATGGATTCGCCGTTTCGTCCACCCGTCAGTCCGGCGCCGGCAGCCGCACCGCAGCCGGCGGCTGAACCAAGCTGGCCACAGCTGGAGCCGGCAAAGAACGGCAAGCACTGGGCGCTTCTTGTTGCCGTCATCGTTATCATCCTGGCCATCGCCGGCGGGGGTGCATACTGGCTGCTCGGTCACCGCAAACCGGCCGCATCATCCAATAGCAATACCGGCCAAAGTACTGGCACAACGGCACAGCAGCCTTCGCCCGACACGACCACTACTACCGGCTTGAGCCAGTACGTCTCGAAGGGAAGCGACCTCAATCTATCATTCACCTATCCGTCCGGCTGGTCGGTAAGCCCGGCCTCGGGCGGCAACAGCAGCGACCAGCCCATCACGGTTACCTCACCGCTCATCAGCCTGCCGGCAGCGAGCGGGCAAACGGTTACCGGCAAAGTAGTCGTCAGCATCCGGCCGGCCTCGGCACAGCTGAGCGAACTCGCCTCAGATAAGGCAATCGTCGCACAGGATTCCGTGCAGTTCGCTTACACCAAGCCGACCGCCGACCAGCACCAGTACCCCTACCTGACGTTTGTCCATGTGGCAGGCGGCAGCGACACAGGCGCCGTGTTTGAGGAAGTAATCATCACCGGCGTCACCAAGTTTACGAAAGGGCAGGGGCTGTTGCCCGAGAGTCTCGGCGGGTTGGATCCGATCATCAGTGCGATGTTCTATCAGTGCGCCACGCAGGATTGCAGCGGCAGCAATGCCACGCCGCTGAGCATCACGCCCGGGAGCTGGCAACAGGCCGACGCCGCTCAGCAGGTGCAGGCCCTCTTCGCCTCGTTGCAATTAAACTAGCAAGGCTGCACCGCAGCAGAGGAAGCGTCGCCCTGGTGATATCTAGCGCCTTGGGTTCTGCAGATCGGTACCGAACGAAAGCTCGGCGGTGTTCACGAACGTATCTTTGTCCCGGATAATCGCCTGCGGTGGCAACTGTGCCGAGTGGGTCGCGACTTCCGGCAGGCGCTTGACCGCAGTGCCAATGGCCAAAAACTCAATCACCCCGTTGCCTAAGTTATAGATATACGTTTTGATGCCCAGGACATCATCGGCGCCGATTGCCTCGGCTTGCTGCTGCACCTTTTTGAGTGATTCCTCGCGGGCGCCATAGATCATCTGCGTCATTTCTTTGATCTCACCCTTCACCAGGTTACGCAGGGATGCCATCACGCCGCCGGAGAAGCCGAGCGAGTAGACCGATGTGCCCAGTACCAGTTTGAGCGGTGCATAGCCCAGCTTGGCAATGTTCCAGGTCTCCTCGGCCGTCAGGTCGCTGGTCGTTACGCCGCCGACCGAGGCGGCATGCTGGTCCATAGCCGGATTGTGCGATGCGGTGCCGATCATGACCATCTCCTGGATGCCTGACATGCCGATCGGTAGAATAGTCGTCCGCACGCCAACCACGCTGTTGGCGCCTTTTGCTTTCGCCTCGGCGGCAATGCGCTCCAGCGCCAGGTGGCGGGTCGTGTTGAAGATGTCGCTGTACTGCTTGACCTCGCCGCGCGCCAGCTGCCGCAGACCGCCCAAGATGCCGCGGCCGACGCCGATGGAATAGGCCACATTGCCGAATACAAAGCTGACCGGCTGGTAGCCGGCATCCCACTGACAGAACAGCTCTTGCGCATCGGCAGAGGTAGTGAACGGAACGGTGTTGCCGCGGCCCTTAGTGTCGTGCAGCGTAGATCCGACGGTCAGAAACTCCGCATTGCCGGGGTGAAAAATCAGCTCGCTGGTTACGCCGCTGGCAC
>DASZYD010000040.1:0-5931 GCA_035545555.1 Saccharimonadales bacterium (SeqCode)
CCAAGAACCTGACGTTGGCGCAGGCGGCCATGCTGGCAGCCATTCCCCAGTCACCGACGTATTACTCGCCGTACGGCAGCACCCAGTTCAACCCGGACGCCGGCAACAGTTTTAGCGCTTCGGCATTGTTGGACCGCCAGCATTACATTCTCGACCAAATGGCCAAGCAGAAAATGATTACCCAGGCCGAAGCCGATGCCGCCAAAAAGGTTGACATTTTGGCGCAAGTGCATCCGCTGCAATCGAAATTCCAGAACGTGAAGGCGCCGTATTTTGTGCAGGCCGCCCAGCAGCAGCTGATCCAGCAATTCGGCAGCTCAACCGTTCAGCGTGGCGGCTGGAATGTCATCACCACCGTTGATATGACCGCGCAAAACAACGCTGAGAAGCTCGTGGCCGACAATGACAGGAACGTCACCAGCCGCAGCGCCGGCAAAGCGGACGACCAGGCGCTTATCGCCGAGGACGTGCAGACCGGCCAGATTGTAGCGCTGGTCGGCGGCGAGGATTACAGCAGGCCGGGTTATGGCCAGCTGAACTTTGCCGCTACCCAGCTGGTGTCGCCCGGCTCCACGTTCAAGCCGTACGACTACGTTACGCTCATCAACAATAACAACAACGTCGGTGCCGGTTCCGTGCTCTACGACAGCCAGGGCGCGTTACCCGGTTATCCGTGCACCGACAAAGGCCTGCCGCCGCCAAAGGGCAGCGGCAATTGTCTGGAGGACTACGACTTTATCTACCCGGGCCCGATCACCCTACGCTATGCGCTTGGCGGTTCCCGTAACGTGCCGGCCGTGAAGGCCATGCTCTCAGCGGTACCGAACGACAGCAGCCCCGACAAGGTCAGCTCTATCAACAAAGTGATTGCCACCGCCTCGGCTATGATGGACAACCCGTATGCCCAGGCCAAGCACCAGAACACCTACAACTGTTACGATGGTAAAGGGTACGAGGTAAGCAACCAGATACAATGCTATGGTGCCTCAGCCATCGGTGACGGCGCCTTGCTGCTCGACGACCAACTGAACGGCCTGTCGACGCTCGCCCGCCTCGGTAAAGCCATCCCGTATACCTTCATCCTCAAGATTACCGATGCCAACAGTAAACCCGTCTATCAATGGACACAGCCGACGGGCACGCAAGTCGTCAAGGCCGATGCCGCCTACATCGTTGACAACATGGCCGCCGACCCGAACGCCAGCTACCTGCCCGGCAGCTGTTCAAACACGAGCTGTACGACGCTTGCCCAAGGCGGTTACAAGTTTCATCGCTATCAAGGCTGGAATTTTGCCATCAAGACCGGCACCAACAATGACGGCTTTGAGGGCCTGATGGCCAGTTGGTCGCCCAAATATGCCGTGATCAGCTGGGTGGGCAATCATACGCGCAATGTCGACCTTAGCAGCACTACCATGGAGTACATGACCGAACCGCTGACGCGCGGCCTGATGGAGGATCTGCACAATGGTTTGAAGCCGCAGAACTGGACGCAGCCGAGCGACATCAAGACCGCGCCCGCATTCGTCGTACGGAACCATATTCACTACGGAGATATCGAGCCAAGCCCGGCCAATGACCTGTATCCGTCGTGGTATGCCGGCGGCTCGGGCAATAAGGCCACCTCCCAGACTACCGATAAAGTCTCAGGCAAACTGGCGACAGCCTGTACGCCGGCCGCAGCCAAGGAGGTGATTGCCAACGGCAACGCCTCGTACTGGAACGCCGATATCTTTATGGGAGGCTATGCCACTGTCGGCAGCAATACCAGCAGCGGCACGAGCGGTAGCGGGGCGGTCGACGACATCCACAACTGCGATGACCAGCCGCCCACGCCATCAGTTACCGTGGCGAGTGATACTTCCAACACGCCCGATGCATGCGACCCTACGTGCACGGTCACGGTGACGGTATCGAAAGGTACGCATCCGCTCTCCGGCGGCTCATACACCGCGTCGCCGGCCGGCACCGTGACCGTCACGCTCGACGGCCAGACCATCAACACCCAGGCCATCCCCAGCGATCAGAGCGATCTCTATACCTATTCGTTCACATATACGGCAACAAAGGATGCCACGGGCAGTACGATGAGCGCTACGGTCACCGACAGCGTGCTCTACCAGACGACCAAACCGAGCGATCCGCTGACGCTTACGGCCGACACGACACAAGGCAACAGTCCCGGACCCTGAAGGCGCCGGGGTGCCCGCTAACCCTCCCGGTTAACGGCATCGCTAGCTGAACTTCTCGCTGCGGCCGGGTGCATTGTTGTCCACCTTACGGTATACTACCGGTAGCAACGTAAACGAGAGAGGTGTCTATGACTTTGTCCGAAGAGCTCGCCTGGCGCGGCTTCGTCAACCAAACAACCTTCCCGTCGCCCAAAGCACTGGACGGCAAACCTCTCACGTTCTATTGGGGTGTTGATCCAAGTGCCGACTCGATGACCATTGGCAACTTAGCAGCCGCTATGATGGTGCGCCACTTTATCCAGCACGGCCACCATGCCGTGCTGCTGGTCGGCGGCGCAACCGGCCTGATCGGCGACCCGGACGGCAAGAGTGAGGAGCGCGAGCTCAAACCATTAGATGAAATTGCCCGCAACAAAGCTGCCATTACCGAGCAATATCGCCGCATCTTTGCCGGCCAACCCTTTGCCGTAGTCGACAACTACGACTGGTTCAAAGGGCTCGGCTACCTTGAGTTTCTGCGTACGGTTGGCAAGCATGTGCCGATGCGCCAGATGCTGGGTCGTGAGTTCGTGCAAACGCGGCTGAGCGAAGAAGGCGCCGGTATCAGCTACGCCGAGTTCAGCTACGTGCTGATTCAGGCCTACGATTTTCTGCATCTGTTCCGTGACAAAGCCGTGACGCTGCAGGTTTGCGGGGCAGATCAATGGGGCAACTCCATTGCCGGCGTGGAGCTCATCCGCCGTATGGAGGAAGCTGAAGCGCACGTATGGTCGGCGCCACTCGTCGTCAACAAAACCACGGGCAAAAAGTTCGGCAAAACCGAGGCCGGCGCCGTCTGGCTGGACGAGCAAAAGACGAGCGTGTACCAGTTCTACCAGTTCTGGCTGAATGTCGACGACGAAAGCGTCGTTGACTTCCTTAAGCTCTACACGCTGCTCGACAAAGCCGCTATCGAGCAGACGCTGGATACGTTTCACCACGATCGCGGTGCGCGTCTGGCGCAACAGGTGCTCGCGTACGAGGTCACCAAGCTGGTGCACGGCACGTCAAAGGCCGATGCGGTGCGCCATGCTACCAGTGTGTTGTTCGGCAAAACCGAGGCCGGCAGCCTTAACAACGCGGACGCGACCGTCCTAAAGGCCGAGCTGCCGGTTGTGCACGCGGCAGCGCACGACAGTTTGCCCGCGCTGCTGGTCAAAGCCGGTCTGGCGAGCTCGAATACGGAGGCGAACCGGTTCATCGCCGATGGCGCCGTTGTAGTCAACGGCCATAAAGTGACCGCAGCAGATAGCGCCGTCCTGCAACCCGGCGATAATCTCATCAAGCGTGGTAAAAATAGCTTCGCCGTCATTGAGCGCTAGCTGCTACAATACAACCTGAGAACAGCTGTCATGGCACACACCGCTACCGCACACACTGTCAAGGGCGCCGATCAATACGACGACCCATCGTACAACTATCTGCGCTACTGGGATGGGCGCGATTACGAACATGCCGCTGAGGAAATGGCCATCCGCCGTTTACTGCACGGCAAACACTTCGGTGTGGCGATGGATGTCGGCGGCGGCTATGGCCGGCTCTGCCTGTTACTGGAAAAGTACGCCGACAACGTAATCCTGGCTGAGCCGAGCCAGCAGCAATTGGATTTGTCGGAAGAGTTTCTGAAGGGGCACAAAGAGGTCAAGCGGCTGCTGGCACAAGCGAACGATCTGCAGAAGCCGGACGGTTCAGTTGACCTGGTGACACTTGTCCGGGTTATGCATCACTTGCCGGACCCTTCGGCCGAGCTGGCCGAAATTGCCCGCGTGCTGAGTCCGGACGGCTATGCCATCATCGAAATGGCCAATTATGCGCACATGCGCAACCGTATCAAACACCTGCTGCGCGGCAAGCAATTGCCGCTCAAGCCGGTAGATATCCGCTCGACCAAGAACCGCACCAGCGGTGAAGTCGCCTTCGTGAACCACAATCCGCACACGGTCGTCCGCCAGCTGGAGCATGCTGGGCTTTATGTCGAACGCACACTCTCGGTCTCCAATTTACGCAGCCAGAAGCTCAAGCGGCTGTTGCCGCACCGGGCGATGGTGGGCATCGAGCGCGCCCTGCAGGCACCGCTGGCCGCGCTGTACTTCGGGCCGAGCATCTTCTTCCTGGTGCGCAAAGCGCGCTGACGGCCGTCTCTGGCCGGCCTATACTGCATAGCATGACGCTTGATGATCCACTACTGCGTTTGAAGGGTATTGGCCCGTCAGTCGCCAAGCTGTATGCCAAGCTGGGCATTACGACAGTCGGCCACCTGATTGATTATTACCCCCGCGCCTACGATGACTATTCGGTTGTGTCGCCGATCCACGACCTTCGGCCGGGGACGGTTACAATAAAGGCGGTCATCAAACAGATCGCAGGGCGATATGCCCGGCGTGGGCTGCATATTACTGAGGCGGTGGCGAGCGACGAGAGCGGCAGCGTGCGGCTGGTGTGGTTTAATCAGCCGTACCGCGCCACGTCGCTGCAGAGCGGGCGAGCGTATTTTATATCGGGCACGTACGAGCTATCGCACCAGCGTTTTGCCATCATGAGCCCGGCTCTGGAGCTGGTGAGCGATCTGCCCGTGCAAACCGCACGCATCCTGCCTGTCTATCGTGAGACCAAAGGCCTGACCTCGCGTCACATCCGGCAAGCCATGCACCAGGTGCGCCCGCTGCTCACAAGGCTGCCCGAGACATTGCCTGCCTGGCTGGTGCGCGACGCAAACCTGGCGAGCCGGGCGGAGGCGCTGACGTGGCTCCATTTTCCAGCAACCGGCGAAGAATTGGCACGGGCGCGTGAACGGCTTGGGTTTGAAGAAGTATTCGACCTCAGCCTTGCCAGCTTGCTCAATAAGCGGGAAATCATGGTCGAGCAGGCCCCGGCTGTGCCGTTTGTGGAGGAGGTTGCGCGCGCGTTCGTGGCACAGTTGCCGTTCCGGCTGACCGATGCACAGCGCAAAGCAGTGTGGCAGGTCTACAAAGACATGGCGGCAACGCAGCCCATGAACCGCCTGGTCGAAGGCGATGTCGGCTCCGGCAAGACGGTGGTGGCGGCAATGGCGGCAGCCATGGTCTTGCATCATGGCCATCAGGTAGCATTGATGGCACCCACCGAGTTGCTGGCCCGGCAGCACGCCGATACGCTGTGCAAGTTGCTGGAGCCGCACGGCCTGGCTACGCAACTTGGCCTGCTCGTCGGCAGCATGAGCGCTGCAGAGAAGCAGCGCGCTCGCGATAACATCGCGGCTGGCCGCGCGCGCTTTGTTGTCGGCACGCAGGCGCTCATCCAGGACACAGTCGACTTTTCACAGCTGGAGCTGATTATCATCGACGAGCAACACCGTTTCGGCGTTGGCCAGCGCACCGAGCTGATCGCCAAGGCCGGCCATATGCCACACGTGCTCAATCTGACGGCTACGCCGATTCCGCGCAGCCTGGCGCTGACGCTGTATGGCGAGCTGGATATATCCGTCCTTGATGCCAAGCCGGCCGGCCGTCAACCGGTCGTGACCGAACTGGTGCCGCCCAGCTCCCGCCCGGCGGTGTATGAGCGCATCCGTCAGGAGCTCGCTGCCGGCCGCCAGCTGTTCGTCGTCTGTCCGCTGATTTCTGAGTCTGATGCGCACAGCGGCAGCTCGGCCGAGAAAGTCTACGAGCAGCTGGCGAAAAAAGACTTCAGGCAGTTCCGTGTGGGCCTGCTGCACGGCAAG
>DASZYD010000041.1:0-8055 GCA_035545555.1 Saccharimonadales bacterium (SeqCode)
GGCAGCTATGATCGCCACCGAGCCGGCCAACGCGGCGCTTGCAGCCAGCATGCCCTGTTTGGTAATCCGTATCATCTTCGTGCTCCTTGTTTATGCTTATTATAGGACGCGCACGGCCAAAAAGTTACACCAGCCCGTACCCGGGCGCTATACTTATTAGATATATGGAGCGGCGACCACTGGCAGAGCGGATGCGCCCGGAAACGCTGGCAGATGTTGTCGGCCAGCGGCATTTGACCGGTGTGGGCAAGATCATCCACGAGATTATCAGCCGCAAACAGCCGACCAGCCTGATTTTGTGGGGGCCGCCCGGCAGCGGCAAGACCACATTGGCGCGGATCATCGCCCGCGAGACCGGCGCCGAGTTCATGGAACTGAGTGCTGTAACTGCCGGTAAGGCCGACGTCGTCAGAGTGATCGGGCAGGCACAAGCCAACCAGCGGTTGGGGCAGCGTACGATCCTGTTTGTGGACGAGATCCACCGTTTCAATAAAGCCCAGCAGGATGCCTTTTTGCCGTATGTCGAAGACGGCACCATCGTGCTGATCGGTGCCACCACCGAGAACCCAAGTTTTGAAGTGATCAACCCGCTGCTCTCGCGGTCGCGCGTGCTGGTGCTGGAGCCACTTGGCAAGGACGACATCAGCGCCATTCTAGGGCGGGCGGCCAAGGCCGAAAAACTGGGCGCCAAACGGTTACCGGCAGCCAGCATCGACCTGTTAGCCGAGCTCAGCGGCGGCGATGCCCGCGTTGCCCTTGGCAACCTGGAGCTGGCCATCCAGCTCAGCGGCGGCAAAGCCATCACACCGGATATCGTGACCACGGCCGCGCAGCAGCGCCTGCCCGGGTATGACAAGGCGGGCGAGAGCCACTACAACGTCATCAGCGCGTTCATCAAATCGCTGCGCGGCAGCCAGGCTACTGCCGCCCTGTACTATCTGGCACGCATGCTGCAGGCCGGCGAAGATCCGAAGTTCATTGCCCGCCGGATGGTCATCTTTGCCAGCGAGGACATTGGCCTAGCCGCGCCGGCGGCGCTCAATCTGGCCGTCTCGACTTTCTTGGCAGTAGAGCGCATCGGCATGCCGGAGTGTCAGTACAACCTGTTTCACTGTGCCACCGTGCTGGCCAAAGCGCCCAAGTCGCGCGTAGTGGCCGATGCCATGACAGCCGCCCAGGGGGCCGCCCGCCGATACCCCGACCTGCCCGTGCCGCTCCACCTGCGCAACGCCCCGACTACGCTCATGAAGGACCTGGGATATAACAAAGGCTACCACTGGCAGGCCGACTTTCAGCATGAAGCCGGCTTTCTGCCCGACGAGCTGCGCCGGATCGACTTCTTCGGCACCGATCCTACATCGCCGTGAATCGGATTACCGCACTGCCCGCGCCCTGCGCTTATGGTATACTGCCAGCAAAAGGCAACCCCCTTGGAACGCTTTCGATTACACTGGCAAACCAAGCCGTATACAGATTGGCGTGTTATCGTCAGTGTCTTGTTCATCGTGCTGCTTGTAGCGGCGCGCAGCTACGTCTGGGCGATCTGCAGCCAAGATAATCAGCAGACTGCCGTTCATCAGTTCAATACAGCTGTGCAGGACCACATGAATGACCTTGCCCAGCAGTTTGAGGTGTATGCCGACACGCTGTATTCAGGACGTGCGCTCCTTCTGACCAATGCGGCAATCTCCCGTGAGCAGTGGACTGATTTCGTCAACGCCCAGAATATCCCGCAGCGCTATCCGGGGGTATATGGTATCAGCTATGCGACTGCTATCAGCAGGGGGCAAGCCGCAGCACTGACGGCACAGCTGAATGCCGACCGGCTGCCGACCGAGACAAAACCCGTTACCATCTACCCTGCCACGAGCGATCAGCAGCTCATCGTACTTACGTACGTTGCTCCGGCATCTGCGCCGCAGGTCGCGATAGGATACGACTTGTTCTCCAGTGCCGAGCGTGCAGCCATGTTGCGCGCGGCCCGCGACAGCGGGCAGCCGACCGCAAGCGTGCCGCTGCCGCTCATGAGCGTCCAACCGTTATTGGCACCGAAGTTTGTGACATTAATCTTGTTGTTTGTATCACCCAAGGTGGCCGCATTTGTCTGACAGGTGAACGTACGGCTTAGAGCCGGAAAAGACACTGCCGGCGATGACACCGGTGTCGCATCGTCGCTTTGCATAATACCCGTCGACAGTGTGCCGGCATTGACCGTCTGGTTCAACGTCGGCGTGCTGCTCGCCAGTGCCACTGCCGGCGCTGCCAACACACTCAGCCCCGCGGCTATCAGTAGCAGCCGCCGTAAATGTGTACCCATGCTCCCCCTCACTTTTCAGAATTATTTAAGAACTATTCGCATCAAGCTTATGGCAGCTTAGAAGGGCTGTCAAGCGGATTGCCGGCATTGCTGCGCTTTAGAGAAGCGCTATCGGGTTTTTCACTGACGCGCCTATTCTCCCCGCCGCATAGTTACGGGTATGAACGGATCGCTCCAGCTTACCAGCCCGGTGTTCGCCGATGGTGATATCATCCCCAAGAAATACACCTGCAAAGGGATTAACGTCAGCCCGCCGCTTGAGGTACACCATGTGCCTGCTGAGGCGGCCAGCCTGGCACTCATCCTGCATGACCCGGACGCACCAAGCGGCGACTTCCTGCACTGGAGCATTTGGAACCTGGGCACCGACATTGTCTCACTCAGCGAGGATGAAGTCCCTGATGGCGCCCGTCAGGGCACGAACGACTTTGGCAAGGTCGCCTACGGCGGCCCCTGCCCGCCATCGGGCACCCACCGGTATATTTTTGAGCTGTATGCCCTTGATGCCGAGCTGGCGGTGGATGACGGTGCCGACCGCGAGGAACTTATGGAGGCAATCGATACGCACATCGTCGCCCAGGCCACGCTTACCGGCACCGTCACTGCGGACGGCGAGGAGACCTAGCGCACCGCCACCTGTTCCCAAGGTAATTCCGGCTTGCCGAAGTGCCCATAGGCCGAGGTCTGGCTATAAATCGGCCGGCGCAGGTCCAACGTCTCGATGATGCCATGTACGCTCGTATCCAGCAGCTTGTCCTTATACGCATAGAGCGCCTTTTCGCTGACCGTAGCCGTACCGAACGTCTCGATTGTTTGCATGAGTGGCCGCGGCTGGCCGATAACATACGCCAGCCCCACTTCGCACTTGGTCGCCAGGCCGGCCGCCACGATATTCTTGGCGATGTAGCGCGCGGCGTACGCACCGCTTCGGTCAACTTTGCTTGGATCCTTGCCGCTGAAGGCACCCCCACCTACGCGCGCATAGCCGCCATACGTATCGACAACGATCTTACGGCCGGTCAAGCCTGCGTCGCTTTCCGGGCCAGGGATGTGCCACAGGCCGGTGCCGTTCACCACGATATCGGGAGCCGCCGGCAGCGCAAACCCGTAGCGCGCCAGCACCGGGGTGAATATATGCTCGATGACATCTGCGCGCACCTGCTCGGCCGGCGTTTGTTCGCTGTGCGCCACGGCAGCTACCAGCTTGGCAATGGCCACCGGCTTGCCGCGCGAGTAGCGCACGGTCACCTGTGCTTTGCCGTCGGGCCGCAGCCAGGCCAGCACGCCCTGCTCACGGCAGTCATCAATGCGCCGCGTCAGCGCGTGCGCCAAGGCAATCGTCAGCGGCATCAACTCGGGCGTATCGTCACAGGCGAAGCCGAACATCATGCCCTGGTCACCGGCACCATCGTCCTCGGCAACACCCAGGTCTATCTCGGGCGATTGCTCGTGCACCGCGCTCAAAAAGGTTGACTCCTGCGCGCTGAATCCCCAGGCCGGGTTGGTGTAGCCCAGCCGCCGTACCGTACCGCGCACAATCTTTTCGTAGTCCAAGGTGCCGCGAACTTTAATTTCGCCAAACAGACACAGCCGGTCCGCGGCCGCTACCGCCTCGATGCCGGTATGGGCATGCGGGTCGAGCTTGAGCGCAGCGTCCAGCACCGCGTCACTGATCGCATCGCACAATTTATCGGGGTGCCCCGCGCAGACCGATTCGCTCGTAAACAGGCTCGCCCCATGCAGCGCGTTTGCCATAAACATATCCTTTCTGCTACGCGCCGGAAAGGATACTCCCGAGAGAAATATCTTTCCCGCACCAGCGGGCTAGATGGAGCACCTTATCCTCTCGGACAGGTTGCTGACGGATCGACGAGCTAGTTCTCTCCCCGTACTCTGTATATTTTTAGGTTGTTAAGTGTCTGTATCATACCACACAGCCCGCTCGTCGCAACCCGCTAATGGTATGATTACCAACATGAGCCTTGGCGATATCAACGCCCGCGTGGAGACATACGTCCGCGGCAAATCGTGGTATTGGTATGCGCCGCTCTGGCTGCTCGGCCTGTACGCCTGCTGGCAGTTGTTCCGGTTCAACATGGTCGCCGGCCGCACGCCGCTGATCGTGTTGATACCCTACTCATTCGATTTTTTCCTGCACGAGTGGGCACATATCTTCACCGCCTTTCTGCCTGCCGTGTTGACGGCTGCTGCGGGCTCCCTGTCGGAGCTGCTGCTTGGCGCCGGCTTAGTCATTGCCGCGATCTGGCAGCGCAGCTATTTTGCACTCCTGTTTTGTCTGCTCTGGTTCGATCTGGCCTGCCAAAGTGCCGGCCAGTACATGGCCGATGCCGTGCCGCAACGCCTGCCGCTCGTTTCGCTGGCCGGCGCGTTGTCCGGCCAAGAGCCAAAACATGACTGGCACTTTGTGTTTGGACAGCTGCACCTGCTGGGCGCCAGCGCGTTCATCAGTGGCAGCCTGCGCGTCATCGGTGGCGCCGCCGGCATTCTCGGCCTCGCTTTCGCCGCGTGGCTGCTATACAAAATGGCCCGGGCGCCAGCTTGGGCCGCCAGCGGCAACGAGGCAATCCTGGTAGCCTCATACCGGCCCACTGCGTCGCCGAAGCCCGCACTCCCAGAAGATAACGGCTTTACCTCCTACCCCATCGGCGACTCGGCGCCCGTGCCGACACCGTCAAAACACACCCGCCACATCTAGCCAAATCACCATATCTTTTGTATAATCACCTCGTCACAATCCGTTGGGGATTGGCCAAGTGGTAAGGCAACGGGTTCTGGTCCCGTGATCGGGGGTTCGAATCCCTCATCCCCAGCCAAGGAACTTGAACTGAAAAGCACCTCTTCAAAAAGGTGCTTTTTTCGGTTTGGTTTTAAGCTCAGGGATGAGGGACGACCAAACTTTTAACGAAGCAGAGGTGCTACGCCCTGACCTTGACTACATTCGCAATCTTGAGCTCATTACATGTAAGCATAAGCGCTAGCGATAAAAGGTACTTTTTAGCACCTCGACTCGCGATAATAGTATATTTTATGCTATACTCTGCTTATGTATATAAAAAGATTTGAGCAAGAACACGTTAACAAGACACTAAACAACGGTCTCGTGGCTATACTGTACGGTGCGCGCCAGGTGGGTAAGACTACTCTGGCAAAAGAAATTGCTACCTTTTTTAAAGCTCCGCTGTATCTCAACTGTGACGATCCGAATGTGGTCATAAGCCTCACGAACAAATCGGCAGTAGAGCTTAAGTCATATATTGGCAATGCCGACCTTGTCATTATCGACGAAGGGCAGCGCATTGAGAACATTGGTATAACCATTAAACTCATTCATGATACATACCCTGCGATAAAATTGCTCGTCACCGGTTCGTCGAGTCTAGACTTAGCTAATAAAATATCCGAACCGCTTACGGGTAGGTCCGAAGAGATCGTGCTATATCCATTTAGCGTCGATGAAGTCTCGTCTAGTCGATTAGAAATGGATGCAAATTGGCGAACGATGCTCAGCCGTGGAGGCTATCCAGCCATTTGGCAACTCTCTGCTCAGGATGCTTATGCGAGATTGAGCAGTATAGCTAATAACTATGTCTATCGTGATGCGTTTGGGCCCCAAGTCATGTTCGACCAGACGGTCATTAATGACTTATTGCGCCTATTGGCATACCAGGTTGGCCAAGAGGTGAGCTACGGAGAGCTTGCTGGCAAGTTATCGGTGAGCAAAGAGACAGTTATGCGTTACATTGACCTACTCGAAAAAGCATTCATTATATTTCGTCGCAATCAATATCGGCGAAATCAACGGGTTGAGGTTGGTCGATTGCGAAAAGTCTATTTTACGGACCTTGGTATCCGCAATGCAATTATAGAAAACTTCAAGCCGTTAGAAACGCGTGACGATACGGGTGCGCTGTGGGAAAACTTTTGTGTAGTTGAACGCCTGAAGTATCTACAAATGCAAGGCCGTCGAGTTCGATCATATTACTGGCGGAATGAAGATCAACGCGAAATTGACATTATAGAAGAAGAGGCCGGCTCATTGCGTGCATATGAATGTAAATTTAGCACCAAAAAAGAGGCACGTATCCCTGTAGCTTTCACTAAAATGTATCCCGCTTATAACTTTGAAACTATTAATCCCGAGAACTACCCTGATAAGTTGTTGGTATAGCACTATTGTCACGCTCCCAATAAAATAGACACACTGTCTCTTTCCAAAGACGGTACAATCTTACAAAACGAGGAGCACTGCACCATGGCCACTGGCATACCCACTGACCCCAAACTCAAAGCTGAGATAATGGACAAAATACGCAACCATGGGGTGTCCGTGAGCACGGTCTCGCGAGCCACGTGCGTCAGCACGGCCGTCATCTACCGCTGGCTGCGGGTCGGCATTGTCGACAAAGACCGCAACCTCATCCTGGAAAACAACCGCCTCCGCAAAGAAAACGAGCAGCTGTACAAGATGCTCGGCAAAGCTACCGCCGAGCTTAACCGTTCAAAAGACTAGCCATCCTGGAAGTAGTCGACCCGGGATGGCGAAAACAAGGCGCAGCAGTTCTGGGCATTGCTCGCAGTCGGCTGTACCGAACGCCGACCATACGCAGCGAGCGTGATGCGGCGGCAATCCGTGGACTCCTACAGGTGCACGAGGAACACCCACGCTACGGCGTGCGTCGTCTTGCGGCAGAACTCGGCTGGAGTGAGAACAAAGCGCGGCGCATCCGTACGCTGGCGGGAGTCACCATTGCTCGCCGCAGCAAGAAATACGGCAAGCGCACCCGACCGGAGATACCAGCTCCGGACAACGCCCTCAAACGCTACGCTGTCTTCCGAGACGATGCATAACAGGCTGGCATGAGCTACCGAAACATGGTGAATAGTGGCGCCTGGGCACAGGACTTTACCTACCTGTGGGTCGACCGACAATACCACTACCTAGCGGTCGTACTGGATCTCAAAACCCGGCGGGTGCTCGGCTGGAAGCTCGGTCTCCGACACACCAGCGACCTGACCTACACGGCATTACTGGACGCGCTGAGCAGGCACCCCGTGCCTGCCATCTTGCATTCCGACCAGGGTTCCGAGTACCTGAGCTACAAACACCAGGAGTTGTGCGAGCGGCTGGAGATAACGCTCAGTGCCAGCACCAAGGCTAGCCCTTGGCAGAACGGTTTCATGGAACGGTTCTTCGGCACGCTCAAAGACGAACTGCCGGCACTCAATACCATACCCAGTACCGAAAAGTTGCACGAAGCCATTGCCCTGACCATTCACTACTACAACCACCGCCGCAAACACAGTGCCCTCAACAACATGACCCCGGCAGCTTACGCTGCCAGGCTCATGGCGGCTACGCCGCTACACAAGAGAAGAGACAAGGTGCTGCAGAAAAAGGGAGCTTGACATGGAACGTCGACGCTGAGCTCGTACTCCATGCCTCTGCCATTGAATACGCCAATTATGATAAGGCGATTATTGTCAGTGGCGATGGAGACTTCGCTTGTCTCATAGAATTTCTTGAAGAAAATAACAAATTGCTTCATGTCTT
This sequence comes from Saccharimonadales bacterium (SeqCode), assembly GCA_035545555.1. GTDB lineage: Bacteria > Patescibacteriota > Saccharimonadia > Saccharimonadales > UBA4665 > JANWHZ01. The sequence goes on from DASZYD010000041.1 coordinate 7,890, forward strand.
CACGCCCAACGGTAAATATTCCAAACTCTTACGACCCTACTCGAAATACATTGTTGAACTTAGCCAGCTGCAATCATCCTTGAAATATCAAAAGACCGGCATCGGCGGTCGGTCGAAACCTTAGGCCTATCCGGTCATGGTGATATCCATAGTATACTGGCACGCA
>DASZYD010000042.1:0-10196 GCA_035545555.1 Saccharimonadales bacterium (SeqCode)
TGGGGCAGAGCTTAACCCTCAGCGGAATTACCGCCGCTGTGGTACCGGCCCTGGCGTTGTCGGCAGTGGTCATCCTGGTCAAACCGGCCACGATTATCGGCACGCTTGGGTCGCTGGGATACAGCAAACGGGTCAGTTTTATGGCCAGCCTCAACCTCACGCAGATTGGAGAGTTCTCCATCGTCCTGGCGGTGTTGGCAGTCAATACCGGATTGGCGAGCAAGGAGATCAGCACCATCATCACGCTGGTAGCCATCATTACCATAGCCTGCGCCTCCTACCTGACACAGCACGACAACACCCTGTTTGGATTGTTTGACCGCTGGAAGCCGCGGCTGTTCGAGCGTACGAAACAGTTAGAGCGGCGGCGCAGCCAAGGCTATCAGCTCATTATTTTCGGCTACCACCGCGGCGGGCATGAGTTTATCAGAACCTTCCAGGGCCTGCATAAGCGCTACGTGGTGGTTGATTATGATCCGTCTATCGTTGACCTTTTGACTGCAAAGCATATTCCCTGTATCTACGGTGATGCCACCGACAGCGAGCTCCTGGATGAACTGGGCGTGCAAGCCGCCAGGCTGGTGATCAGCACCATCAGCGACTTCGAAACAAACCAGCAGCTAGTGCGGCACATGAACCTCTTAAACCCCGAAGCGGTCGTAGTATGCAACGCCAACAGCTACGAGGAAGCGCTGCAGCTCTACGAGCTGGGCTGTTCGTACGTCATCATCCCCCACCATGCCAGCAGCGAACACCTGAGCTCGCTTATCAGTCGCAACGGCATCGATCGCCGGCACTTTGACCGCTACCGCGCCCGCCATCTCAAACATCTGCAGAACGATCACCCGTTGTCTGTCGCCGAGGATGCCGCCTAAGCGGCAACGGGCAGGAGTACCTCAGGGCGGCGCTTCGCCGCCGCTTGCTTGCCGAGCCAGCGCAGTCGTAGTTTGCGCATAAATACGTCTGCAGCGGCAGGTTCTTGTTCGGCCGGCGCAGCCTTGGTCGGATCACGACCGGCGTCAAACTCATGCTGACAGTTACGACAAATATGGCATGGCCCTACTTCGGTCGGCTGGGGACTGCGGCACTGCGGGTTGCGACAGTGCCCGCGCTGCCACTTCCAATCAGCAGGACTGTCGCTCTCAGCGCTTGTCGTGCCTCCCGTTGCTCCATGCTGATCGCTGCGGAATGTATTGCTCTGCTCGCCCATACAGCCCCCGCCGACGCTGACGTTCTGGCGCGCTACCTGACGGTCGAGCACCGCCTGCCGCCTCATAATATCTTCGACCGGCGCACCGTTCGCGCGCCGGATTTGTAGCTCTTTCTCACTATCGAAGATTGCCTGGGCGGTGGCCACGCCCAATTGGCCAATGACATGTTCGTTTCCCGTTACGACAGCTGCACGGACAGCGAGCAGGTTGCGCTTAGCGCGTTCCAGCACAGCCGCCAGCCGGCGGGTCATATGGTAGCCGCCATCAGCTTGTTGATGCTCCCTGATAAGCGCCAGGTCGGTGTCACTCCACTGGTGTTGCAGGGTAGCGATAAGCTGCTGTGGCGCAAACGTCGCGACGCCCTGGTAGAGGCTCTCGGCCAGCTCCTTCTCGAAGGCCAGCCACTCCTCGGCCGTCTGTTCGGCTTTGAGCCGGTATGCCGTTTGGTCAGCACGAAAACGCTCCAGCTGGCGGGCAACACTCCCGCGAGCCGCCTGGTCTTTAATATATGGCAGTACCGCTGCCACCAGATTCACCGGCCCATCGGCTACGGCAGCACGCGGCAATGCCAGCTCTTTGAACAGTTCCATCACCGATACTGCAGAGTCAGGGTCGCGGAGCCGGAAGCCCTTACCAAAGATGTTATGCGGATCCTGCAGCATGCCTGTCCATGCCGCCAGCGGTATATCTCTGACCAGCAGTGACTCCATCCGCCGGCCGATTACCTTGCCGGTCCGGTCAGTTTCGAGAAATGAGACACGCACCGCATCGTCCGTCGCCAGGTGCTCTTGGCGGGCAACAGCTTCCGGCGCATCAGCACGGCTCATCCTGGGCGAGATGAACACCTGGGCATGCTCATAACATAGTTGCTCCTCACTATGCTGTGCTTCGGCCACTTCTACCGCAACCCGGTCGAGCGCCGGCTGTGAGAAGTGGTATAGACGGCCGGATTCGGCCACTTCGACCGCACATTTGCCCAACCACATGAACATCCGCCGTGTGCGGCCATTAGCTTCCGTCGCTTCCTCGAGCCGCTGGAACGTTGTGGTCACGGCATAGGGCATCGCCAACTCCTGCACCGCCGTATACAGGTTAATCCGTACTTCGTCTAACGCCTCGGGAGGATACTGACCGGTTCGTTGACGTGCCTCCAGCAAGTGATCCGCCTCTGTCAGGAGCCTCTTTTCGGCCAGCACCTCAGGGGCGCATGGCAACGGTGCGGATTCGGCGGCCGTCATATGTTCACCGCAGGTACGCAGCTTTGACGGATAATTGCACTATACCCGCCCGGGCATAGTGCAGCGCGCCGAACAGTAGCCCGGTATACAGCAAGTCGCTCAGCAGGCTGCTGCGGAAAAACGGCAGAGCCAGCACGTAGCACTGCGCCAAACCGTCCGCCGTGTGCGCGTACATGCCGCCAAATGCCCACACCGCGAAGTTCGTGACCATAAAAAAGAAGATCGAGGCGCCAACGGTCAACGCCGCACCTTTCAGGAGCGATGGACGCCGCAACCATGTGCTGGAGGCCAGGGCGATGACGACGTAGCACGCCCACACAATGGGCATGATGTCGTAAAAACCTATGAAAAGATCCGACGCGATCATGACCGCCAGCGGCACCCAGACAGCCCAGCGGCGTGGCAACACCGCACCGCCGAACAGGGCGATGGCCGTGACCGGCGCGAAGTTGGCAGGGTGCGGTACCAGGCGTGCGCCGGCTCCAAGCCCGATGAGCATCAGTGCGACCAGCAGTTCAGCCCGCGGCAAGCGTTTTATTGCAACTTCCATGTCAGCGTATCTCCGGCTTTCGTTACGTAGGCCCCGGCACCCACGTTCGCCGGTTTGCCGTTTATATAGAATGTCCAATACTTCGGACCATTGCCTTGTACGCCGTTAATCGATGTCACCAGGTCGCCGAACGAGTAGTGCTTGGTCTGCACCGTGGCGTGCTGTTTCAATAGCGTCAGCGCATCCACATCGGTTTGGCCATGATAGCTCATCTGCACGAGCTGATGCTGCCCATTCATAACGGTCGTAACACGGTGCGCCGGTGCGTTCGCCACGTACGCCCAGGTGCCGCCCAGTGCGGCCAGCACGGCCACGGCCGCCGCCACACTATAGAGCTTGCTATGTCTGAGAGCTGCTCGGCTCATGCTTCCCTCCTACGTCCCAGGGCGGTGCAGTGAGCCGGGTATGTTAAGCCGGCGCGCTCCTGCTCGGGAGACTTTTAGAACCGTATCTGGCTTTACAGTTGCGGCACAGCCGGGGAATTGCGCCCCGTTTCCGGTCTGATTGGTAAAGTATCTAGTACTATAGCAGCCGCATGGGGCGCTAGATATAGTATTTTTGAGTACGATCCGCTGCCGTTTTACCGCAAGCGAAAACGCTGCACGATCGCTGTAAAGATCGTATAGTCGGGGTTGGCGCTATTGTCGGTATAGGTTATGAGGAGGTGGTGCGTGCCTGTCGTGGCGCCTGTCAGGCTAATGCCACTACCTCCCTCCGCTGAGCCGATGCCTACTACATCCCGCTCGTAGTTACCGGTATCGCAATTGAATGTCACGCCCTCCCACTTGGCCACGACTGACGCCTGGCCCTGCACGGCTTTTTGCGTGAAGTTCACACAGTTATCCGACACATCGCCGATGATGCTCAGATGGTCACCGTCCGCCTCCACCGGCAAGAGGCGGTTCACTGCCAAGCCAGTCGGCAGGTTGTCGAGGTATATATCAACGCGCCGCGTTGCATCATTGCCGCTGCCCTGCCAGCTGTACATGGTGTAGGGCGTATGCGGATTATCGGCAGCATGCCAGCCGTCCGGCAGATCGATAGTAAACGCCGGCTCTGTCAGATGCTGCAAGGGGATAGTGGCAGCTGCCACGGTACGTGTCACCGGCTTGGATTGGTGGAGGGCGGTGTGTGCCTGCAGCACGGTGTGTAGCCAGAGATATCCGCCGGCCAACACGCCAAGACCAAGCACAGCCGCAGCACCGAGTAGCCAACTATGTCGTGCCCGCCGGTGCCCCATCTGGTACATTGCTCTGCCCTGCTCCTGCCACCTATTATACGCGGGCTATCGTGCAGCGGCGTGCCGCCGCGGATGCTGCTTGAGCGCGGCCAGCCGCGGCTGGAAGCTGTGCGACGCCCCTTCCAGCCCCAACACCTGCAGCGCTGCCGCCAGTACATACAACGCGTTGAGCTCTGTTTCATCCAGCGCTTCGGCCGTTTCGGCCTGAGCAAACGCATGCTCAACTTTTTCGATCAGCCACTTTTCTTCTGCCGGCATGATCTGATTCGACGTCACGCCCGTCGGCTCGGCCGGGTGGGTCAGCTCCAACGACCGCGCCGAGTAGTCGCGCTTGCGCAAATGCCCCCGCTTGATCAGGCTGTTCACATGCAGCGCGACTGTAGCGACCGAGGTATACTGCAGCCCGCTCATAATTTCCCGGTAGCTTGGACTGTAGCCGTGCTGCACGATGAACTGCTCAATAAAGCTTAGCAGTTCTCGCTGTTTCTTGGTCGGCCGGATTGGCTCTGCCGCGTCTGTTTGCTTTCCGTTCATACCACCATAGTACGTCCAACTGCCTCAATACGCTACTGCTTTTCGGATGCCGGCGCCGGTCGGGCCAGCGCCATAGCCGCCAACCCCCAGAATACATACGCCAGTGTGTCGTCTGCCCAGGCATGGGTAAACAGATTGACGGCCGCCAGGCCGGCCAGCGCTGCCACCATGCCCAGCGCCAGCCGATCAGCGCGTCGCCGCCACAGCAGGCGCGCAAGCAGTACGTTGATACCTACGAACAGGAGCAAGCCAAGCCAGCCGGTCTCCTGGCCGATCTGGATGAAGTAGTTTTCCGCCAGCCGGGCCGGATGACTCTTGTTGTAGACCGATGCCGGGCCCGCCGTGCCGGTGCCGCGGCCAAACGGCTGATGAATGAGGTCGTGCAGGCCGCTACTGAGCGCCGACACATGGCCAGCGTCGGATGTCGTTGCCACCGCCGAATGCTCCTGCGTGTGCCAAAAGATATTCTGGAAGGCCGTATTGTCGTGCAGCACGGCCGCGCCCACGGCCGCTATAATCATCAAGCCGGCAACACCCATCGCCGCTGCACGCCAAGCCCGCGCCGTGCGCAGGCGTGCCACGCCAAGCACCGCCACAGCCGCCACCGCGCCAAGCCAAGCGCCGCGTGAAAAGCTGAGTGCCAGCGCTGCGGCCGCGCCGCCGGCCAGCAGCGCATAACGCCACTGACGCAGCCGTTGCCATGAGGCCAGTACCAGGCTGAGTACGACGACCAGGTAGGCGCCAAGCGGGTTCGCCCCGCGCAACGTGGACAGAATCCGGATATAGTGCACATTATTATTGATGTCGGCATACGGAAAGATTGTGGCCGAGCTGTAGCCGAAGTGCCGCAAAAAGTCGTACGGCAGCACGAAGTATTGCAGGAGTCCAAAGGTAATCACCATGGCCGCCGGCCAAAACGCCAGTCGTCGCCAGGCCGCGGACAATCCCGGCACTGCCAGGGCGATAACCCACACTGCCACAAAGAACAGCAAAAAGCGGCAGTTCACAATCAACCCATAGCCCAACGCCACATAATTGACCTGGTGCAGGCCGTGGGCGACAATGCCCCATATAACCTGTACCGTAAGGTACGTGGCAATCAGCCATGTCAGTTTGGCGCCACAGATTGTCCGGCGGATATCCGGCCGCCTACACAACAGATAGCCGGCGCCCGCGACCAAGAACAGCAGCAAGAACTCTTTCCAGAGACGCAGCAGCGTGTAGTGACCGACCAGTTGGCTCAGCCAGACGGTCAGAAAGGCATGGAATGGCAGCAGGATGAGGATGAGCGCCGCGCCGGCGCCGAGCAGCCAGGCCAATCTGCCCGCCGACCGGTTGCCAAGCTGGCGAGGGGTCAATCCGGCAGGTTGCGTTTTCATAGGTGTTACAATGTAGTATATCCCATGAAGAACAACGCGTCGCTTGTCTACAGCGTTTTCTTAATTCTCGGCGACTTCGTGGCGCTGGTAGCAGCCTTTACCGTTGCCTACGTGCTGCGCGTGACGCTTGATCATACCCAAATCAGCGCCCACATCGAGGCGCTTACCTATATCGGCATCCTGGCAACGCTCCTGCCATTCTTCATCATTATCTTTGGTCTTTTGGGTCTGTACAGCGCCCGCGTGCTTGGCAACCGCTTTGCTGAGCTAGGTCGCCTGGCAATCGTTTGTTTCGTGGGTATTTTAGGCGTCATCAGCTACAGCTATATCGCAAATGTGCGGATTTTCCCGGCCCGGCTGGTCACGCTGTACGGCTTCCTGCTGGCGCTCTGTTTCGTATTGCTGTTTCGCACCATCGCCCGGGGCATCCGGCGGCTGCTGTTCAAATACGGTGTGGGTATCGCCAACGTATTGATTGTCGGCGATACACCACTGACGCTGGAGCTGATCCGCCTGCTGGCCGATACGGCCGCCACCGGCTACAACGTGGCCGGCGTGGTAGGCAGTGACGATTTCCGGCCGGCCAAATCGGCGCACATCGCCTGCTTCGACACGTTCGATGATGCCGTCGCCAGGCTGGGCGGGGAGCTGACCACTATCGTCCAGACTGAGCTCTACGCTAGCGGCTCCCGCAATGACCACATCCTGGTCTACGCACAGGAGCACCACCTGGACTACCGCTTCGTGCCGGGCAACAGCGAGCTGTTCGTGGGCAAGATTGAGGCCGAGCTGTTCCATTCCGTGCCGGTCATCGCCGTGCATCAGACCGCCCTGATCGGCTGGGGCCGCGTCGTCAAACGGCTGACCGATCTTGTTTTAAGCACTGTCGCCATCATCGTTGCGTCGCCGATCATGCTGCTGACAGCCATCGCTATCAAGCTGGATGGCGGCGGCTCGGTCTTCTTCCGCCAGACCAGGCTGACGCGTGACGACAAGCCATTCCGGGTGTTCAAGTTCCGCTCGCAATATCCACAGTACGACGGCACCACGCCCGAGCAAGCCTTCGCTCTGATGGGCAAGCCGGATCTAGGCGTGCAGTACCGTGCAAACGGCGACATGCTGCCGGATGACCCACGCATCACCCGCGTCGGCCGTGTTATCCGCCGACTTAGTATCGACGAGCTGCCGCAGCTCTTCAATGTTTTTTTGGGGGATATCAGCCTGGTCGGACCACGGGCGCTGATCCCGCAGGAACTGGCCGCCTACAAAAAGCGCCATGCCATCCTCAGTGTCAAATCCGGCATCACCGGCCTGGCACAAGTTTCAGGCCGGCGCAACATCAGCTTTGATGAGCGGCGCCAGCTCGATCTCTATTACGTGCAAAATTGGAGCTTCTGGGGGGACCTGGTGATCATGGCACGGACGGTCTCGGCGGTACTTATGCAGCGTGGTGCCGAGTAGGCGATTTGACATGTGTCTATCTTCAGTTCAATATAAGGACATGCCGGAGGCCGCACCCCGTCCATGTAGCCGCGTGCCGCTGGCGTAACCCTCTATGTCACCCCGTTCAAAACTTTCAGCGCCATCGGCAGCACGACCGGCCCGCCAGCCCAAAGTGGTCATCGTACACGACTGGCTGGTGGGCGGCGGTGCCGAGCGTGTCGTCGAACAGTTGCACAAGCTATACCCCGGCGCCCCAATTTACACGTCATATTGCACCCGTGAGTGGCGTCGGCGACTTGACGGCAGAGTCCGTACCGGCTTTTTGCAGTGGTGGCCGCTCGGACGCCTGCGTAAGTTCCTGCCGGTCTTGCGCATCTGGTGGTTTAGCCACCTCGACCTCCGCGAGTACGATCTGGTCATCAGCAGCTCAAGCGCCGAGGCCAAAGGCGTCACCCGGCTGTCGCCAACTGCAGTGCACATCAACTACTGCCACGCACCGACACACTACTACTGGAGCCGTTACAACGAGTATCTTGCGCGGCCCGGTTTCGGCTTTTTCGATCCGCTCGCCCGCGTGGGCCTCAAGCTGCTGGTAGGGCCACTCCGGAAATGGGACTACAAAGCAGCCCAGCGGCCGGATGTGATCATCGCTAACTCTACGCACATCAAGGAGCAAATCCAGCGCTATTATGACCGCGCCGCGGCCGTGATCTGCCCGCCGGTCGATACTACCCGATTTACTACCACGACCAGCAACAAAAAACGCCGCGGCTTCGTAATCGCCGGCCGCCAAACACCGTACAAACGGTTCGACCTGGCGATAGTGGCTTGTTCTAAGCTAAACGCCCCGCTGACGGTCATCGGCGACGGGCCCGAGCACCGGCGCCTGCGCAAACTGGCCGGCAAGTCCGTAACGTTTCTGGGAAGGGTATCCGATGAAGTCGTGGCAGAAGAATTTGCCAGTGCCCGCGCCCTGATCTTTCCGGGTCTGGACGACTTCGGCATCACACCTGTTGAAGCCATGGCAGCCGGCACACCGGTCATTGCCTACCAGGCCGGCGGTGCACTCGATTACGTCATTGCCGGCAAGACCGGCTTGTTCTTCACCGAGCCAACCGCCCGCAGCCTGGCCGGTGCTCTGCGCAAGTTCCCATCGCAACCCTTTGACCATGCCGAGATTGCCCGCGCTGCCGAGCGCTTCTCTGCCCGCCAATTCCGCCGCAAGTTTCAGCTCCTCGTCAAAAAGGTTCTGGTCGGCCCAACAGACCGATAAGCTACTCCTGTGTTGTCGTGCGACGCGGCGGGAGACGGAACCCACGCTGTTGTAACATCACGTAGGAAGCAGCTTCAGAAAACCGCCGGCGATTTTCTGATCTATGGTAGCCATCATATGGTGAGTAGCGCAAGTAAATGCTTGACGCCGTTCGCCTGTTCTCTGTCACGTTCCTGGCGATACGCTCCGCATTTTGCGGATCGTACTGATAGTATTCAAAGTCGAAGCCGACAATTTCCAGTTTTGGCCGCTCGCCCGGTATGATCTTAAAGCTGTAGCCATCAAGATCAGAGTTACTATACCCAGCCTGGCGCATTGTCTCACCGAGGAAGTCCCGAGCTTCATCTTCGGTATACGCCGCCTTAAGGGCTGCAAAATCATCAAAAGCAAGCTCCTCAGAACGGCTAGAGCCAGCCTTGCGCCGGAATGGCTGACTCAGCCACTCAAAGACGCGCGTTAGACCACTCTGGCGACGCCTTGGTTCTGAGGGGAACAGATCCTCTCGATCAGCAATCAGTTGTTTTGCCTGGCGGCCTATCTCTTCGAACTCCTGGCTGTAGGCAGGGGCTGCATGCTCGATTTCTCCCTGCAAATGAAGACTCGCCCCACTTGCGATAAGACCCGTCTCCCGCTCGAACAGACAGAATGAGTATCCATCAGGGAACTCCACATATCCCAGCGGCTTCTCCCAACGCAAACGGACATCACCTTTTTCAAGGGTACCCAAGTTTGCAAAATGCTGTGCGGTTTTGAACTCTTGTTCGGAAGTAAGCCCCTCTACATGGCCATGCTTTTTTGTATCTGTATGTCGCGGCGTCTTCTTCTCTTTGAGAATGTAATCCTGGCCATCAATCCGGACGGCATAGACCCGGTCCTTAAGCTGTCGCCTGCTTTCCCACCGTGCGGGGTTGAGTAGCGCCGGCGTCATCTGATGCGCTTCTTCAGATAGCACCAGTTTAGTGCCGCTCTTAAGCGTGTGGGTCACAAGCCCATCCACCGACTGTGCCGCCTGTTCGTCGATAGGCTCATCATGCAGCTCAGCCATCAGCGCGAGTTCTTTAATATCACGGGCGAACCGGTACCGGCGCGCCACGAGCTGTCGCTCGGCATCGCTTACTCCTGGCGAGCGTTCGACATCCGCCCGTATTTCAGCAGCTCTCTTGGCAGCGGCAGCATCCGGGTCATCACTGTACCGGCGACTAGTTTCCAATTGCCACTTCGTAAACTCCGACGTCTGTAAGGCAGGCGCATTCGTGATGTCGGGCACGAGATACTGATCGGGCACGGCCGGCGTTTCGAGGAGAGAGGCAAGCTGTGTGGCTTTACGG